>CAZGOR010000188.1:0-4493 GCA_964527875.1 uncultured Bacteroides sp.
GGTGGGTGTGAAAAGTCGCAGTGTTGCAGGATTGCAAGGTAGCAGGTGCAAGGTTACAGGGTTATAAGGTAACATGGTTGCAGATTACAAATTACAGATCGCATATTGGAGACCCCTCAAGAGGGTCTTACTATGAATAAGAGGATCATAAATCACAACCCTGACAGGGTTGAATAAGTTCTGCAGGTTGTTAACCTGCAATAGTAGCAAATAATGGTGAAAGTGTAAACCTGGTTGTTAACCAGGGAAGAATTTCGACCTGTCAGCTGCAAATCCACCTGACAGGTCTTTTTTTTATACATTTGTAATGATTAACCATGACTCAGGTAATGTCCTGTTTGTTGAAAGAACAATGATAAATAAACTCTTTACTAATTTTTTATTGCCAGGCGAACATGCTATGAGTTAATAAAGATCATAATCGAAGCATAATGCTGGATTTTCTGAACAAACCATATCCATTCGACCATGACCTGAAGACCAATATCAGGGGGATCTCAGGAATCAGCCTTGGCATATTCCTGTTTATTCTGTTTTTCCAGCCGGTAGAACTTGAAGCTTTTGATTTCAACAACAGGCTTTTGATCATGGCAGGCTACGGTGTGATCACATTAATTATACTTGCTACAGCCAGGCTTTTAATACCATGGATATTCATAAAATCCATAACTCATGGTAACTGGTACCTGAAACAGGAAATCATCCTGAATGCCTCAATTTGGATTCTCAATGCAACAGCATATGCTTTTTATACACGTTACGTTGCACATGTCAGTATTTCAATGTATTTGATGTTTAAGATCGTTGTGCTCAGCCTTGCCCCGGTCATCGCTTTAATCATCATCAATGAGCGTAAATTCCTCAAAAAATATCTGAAGAATTTAACTGAACAGGAAAGTGAAGTGAAAACAGCCGGTGATAAGAAAAATGATCATTCATCAGATGAGGTTGAATTTTACTCTGAAAGCAGATCCGATTGGATCAGGTTAACTATCCGAGATATAATCCTCATCCAATCGGCTGATAATTATGTTGAGATCATTTACAAAGAGAATGACAGGAACCAAAAATTCCTTATGCGGAATACTTTAAAAAACATCGAGGAACAGTTTAAAAGATATAACAATATCATCAGGTGCCACCGGGCATTTATTGTGAACATAAATCATGTTTCCAAACTCGCGAAAAGTTACCAGGGATTCCGTCTTAAATTAACCGGTCTGGATACAGAAGTACCTGTCTCACGCCAGTACCTGCTTAAAGTGAAAGAATCACTGAACATGGCATGATTGCCGAATGACATTCATCCCTCATAAATAACACTCATCCCTGATACCCTCACATTTATCCCTTTATCAGGTCATTTATCCCTTTCTTTTTTTGTTTTCCCAATCATGGATTATTATTGCAAACCAATGATCATTTGTGATGGATTTTACTGACAAAGCAATCTGTATTGATTGGGAAAAGTCACAGCTATGTTAACTGTCATCCTGAACTTGCCTGACCTGATGAATTTCAGGTTTTCAGGACCTTCTACAATACAGGTAAAGTGGTATGTAAAAAGATCCTGAAACAAGTTGCTTCAGGATGACAAAGTTTCTTAATTATGAATAATACAAAAATCCTTTTGATTAACCCCAAATACCCGGATACCTATTGGAGTTATAAGTATGCGCTGAAATTCATATCAAAGAAAGCCGCAAACCCGCCTTTAGGATTATTGACTGTTGCTTCAATGCTTCCTGATGAATGGGAAAAGAAACTTGTTGATCTTAATATTTCGTCATTAAAAGATAAAGATATCCTCATGGCCGATTATATTTTTTTAACTGCCATGTCTGTCCAGAAGAAATCTGTCCAGGAAATTATCGAAAGATGCAAATTGTTCAACAAAAAAATAGTTGCCGGGGGTCCTTTATTTACAGAAGAATATGAAAATTACAGCATCATTGATCACATGGTGTTAAATGAGGCAGAAATAACTTTACCATTGTTCCTGGATGACCTGAATAAAGGATCGGCAAAAAAAATATACCAGACTTCTGAATTTGCCGATCTGACATCTTCCCCGGTACCGGATTATTCATTAATTAATATTTCAAAATATGCATTCATGAATATTCAGTATACCAGGGGATGCCCCTATGATTGTGAATTTTGTGATATTACTGCACTTTTCGGGCACAAGGTAAGAACCAAAACAACAGATCAGATCATTTCGGAGCTTGATAATCTTTACAAAAACGGGTGGCGTGGCAGTGTGTTTTTTGTGGATGATAATTTTATCGGGAAAAAGAATGTTTTAAAGAAAGAGCTGTTACCTGCTATTACCGACTGGATGAAGAAAAATAAATATCCTTTTTCGTATACCACCGAAACCTCTATCAATTTAGCTGATGATGATGAACTGGGGAATTTAATGGTTGAAGCTGGTTTTAACACCGTATTCGTTGGTATTGAAACACCCGAAGAAGCCAGCCTCGCCGAATGCAATAAAAAACAAAATATAAACCGGGATCTTATACAGTCGGTAAAAAAAATCCAGTCAACAGGGCTGGAAGTGTCCGGTGGTTTCATTGTCGGATTCGATCATGATCCCCCATCTGTCTTTCAACGACAGATTGACTTTATCCAGAAAAGTGGTATCATTACAGCCATGGTTGGCTTATTAAATGCTCCGAAAAAAACGAGACTTTATCAACGTTTATTAAAGGAGGGACGAATCCTGAATGAATGGAGCGGGGATAATACGGATTATTCCATGAACTTTATCCCTAAAATGAATAAACATGATCTTCTGAAAGGCTATAAAAAAATCATACAAGGCATTTATTCAAGTAAGGCTTACTATAGCCGGGTTATATCTTTTATGAAAGAGTATAATCCGCGCAACTGGCGTAAGACTAAGGTTACATTCACGAAATTTATAGCTTTTCTTAAATCAATCTTCATCATAGGAATCTTTGATAAAAGCCGTAAATACTACTGGAATTTGTTTTTCTGGAGTCTTTTCAACAAGCCAAAATTATTCCCCCTTGCCATTACCTATAGCATTTATGGGTACCATTACAGGAAAGTATTCAGGGAGTTCTCCTGATTTATTTACAACAGGCCCCGTATACTTATCAGGAGAGAATATTAACAAGTAACGCGTTGTGTGATTGAAAGCAATAAAACTTAATTTTTTCTATAATATTTCAACAAGCTCAATTTCAAATTCAAGGTCTTTACCTGCCAGGGGATGGTTCCCATCAATAACAACGCTGTTATCCATAACTTTTGTAACACGAAAATGCATTTCTGATCCGTCCTCCTGTTTTGAAGTGAGTTGTAATCCCTCTTTAACTTCTGCATTCTCAGGCAACAAGCTTTTATCAATTTCCTGGATCAGTTCTTTTTGGACTTCACCATAAGCCTGCTGACGGGGTATTTTGATTTTCTTTTTTTCATTCAGCTTCATACCAACTACACCATCTTCTATAGGCTGAAGCAGGCTTCCCTGGCCAACAATAAATTGCAAAGGTTTTTCAGTCTCCTTTGAAGAGAATACCAATCCGTCATCGGTTGTACATGTATAATGCACTTTAATAGAATCATTTTTTCCAACTTGTTTCATAACTCGTTATTTTGATTTTTCAAATAAAAAGGCTGGCTTAAAAAAACTAAAGCAGGTAAAAACTAAAGTTTAATCAGGCTCTTAACTTTGAATCTGCCACAAAGGTAAAGATAATATATTAAACGTCCCATTTGGATGATAACTAATTGGTTATTTGTTGCTGGTTTACCACGTGAAATGCGACGCCGGCCCTGTAAAATTTGAGGTGCGAAAATATTTTACAGGGATGGAGCATATTTAACTGTGGTTGTCTGTTGAATGAAGAAGGCGAAGGCTCACCCCGTGAAATGCGAAGTAATTTTGCAAGCAAAATTATTTCACAGGGCAAGGCTAAGGATAAGGATGAAAAAGGGTATAGGGTATAGGGTACAGGGTACAGGGTGCAGGTTACAAGTCTGTGTGAGTGATGGATTAGGGAAAGGAGGCTGAGGAAGAATAGAAATCCTATTGAAGATCAACGATTTTTGATTTAAGAATTTTTAAATACTTCAAAATCTTAAATCGTTAATCAATAATCTTAAATCAATTGAGACTAAATTGTAAATTGGCTTATTGGTTTATTGTTTTATTGGTTAAAAAAGAGAAATTGAGGGAGGGATTTTATTTTGTTGAGTTGAGGGGACCGAGGGTTTTCAGAGGGAAAATCGTAATAGAATAACCCTTTCCGGTTTGATAAAGAAGGTTTAGGCTAATTTGTGAATTGGCAAATTCTTGAATTTGTATATTGGTATATTTGTTAATTTGTATATTGGTATATTCTTGAATTTGTATATTGGTATATTCGTGTGTTTGGGTGTTGGGATTAGGGCATGAAGTTCTGCCGATTGTTAATCGGCAGTTATTTCCACCCATGGTGTTATAGAAAAGTCCGGTT
>CAZGOR010000188.1:4593-7604 GCA_964527875.1 uncultured Bacteroides sp.
ACAGAAGATGAACCCCAGGCTTTAGCCTGGGGGTTGAATAAGTTCTACCACCTGTCCCACCTGGAACACGGGGGGAAAGGGTACAAGGTGCAAGGTGCAGGGAGAAGGATAGTCAACCCCTGATTGCCAAATCAGGGGCAAACAAGCGTTGGTCAATCTATGAAGTATAGAGCAGGGTACAGGATGCAGGTTTAAATAACTACATTATTAAAAAAAATCGTCATGTCAAAAAATTCTACCTTATCACGCCGGCAGTTTTTTCGCCGATCCACTGCTGCCACAGCGGCTGTAGGATTGGGAGGTTTCCTGACAAATTCAGACCTGGAAGCCATACCGAATAATGTAAACACAAATTCCCAGCCGTCTGAGCTAAAAATCACCGATATGCGCACTGTGACCGTTCAGAGGCGTCATATTATCCGGCTGGATACGAACCAGGACATTTGCGGATATGGTGAGGTCCGCGACGGTGCCAGCAAGACCTATGCCCTGATGCTCAAGAGCCGTATCATGGGAATGAATCCCTGCAATGTGGATAAAATATTCCGGGAAATCAAACAATTCGGTTATCATGCCCGCCAGGCCGGTGGTGTTTGTGCCGTGGAGATGGCCTGCTGGGATCTTGCCGGCAAAGCCTGGGGGGTACCCTGCTGGCAAATGCTGGGAGGTAAGTTCAGGGATAGGATACGGGTTTACTCCGACACTCCTTTTTCAAGTGAACCCGGGGAGCAGGGCCGGCGGTTAAAAGAACGTGTCGAGAGAGGTTTTACTTACCTGAAAATGGATCTCCCCATCACCCTGCTGGAAGGTGTTGAGGGAGCCGTTACATGGCCCAAAGGAGAGACCGATCCCTTCAGACAATGGGGTCACGGACTGTCAGGCAACCTGGAGCATCCGTTCACCGGCATCCGCATCACAGGAAAGGGACTCGATCTGTTCGAACAATATGTTGCCGGTGTCCGCGAAATAGTTGGCTGGGAAATACCACTGGCAACAGATCATTATGGACATTTTGGAATTGAAGATGGTATAAAACTCGCCCAGAGGCTGGATAAATACAACCTCGCCTGGCTGGAAGATATGGTCCCATGGTTCTATACCGACCAGTATGTCCGGTTAAAAAACTCCTGTACCACACCAATCCTCACCGGGGAAGATATTTACCTGAAAGAGGAGTTTCAGAAACTGTTTGAAGCCAAAGCCATTTCCATCTGCCATCCCGACCTGGCAACCTCCGGCGGACTGCTGGAAACTAAGAAAATCGGCGATCTGGCAATGGAACATGGCATTTCCATGGCCATGCACATGGCAGGTAATCCGGTCACGTTATATTCCACTATACATTGCGCAGCCGCAACGGAGAATTTCCTGGTCATGGAACATCACAATGTAGATCATGAGTGGTATGATACCCTTGTTGATGGGGTTCCCAAGCCTATTGTACAGCCCGACGGGCATATCCCGGTACCGGACAGCCCCGGCCTCGGCATCGAACTGAATGAAGAAGCAATCAGGAAAAATATCACCTCCGGCGGCTATTTTGAACCGACACCGGAATGGGACGACGAAGGATCCCACGACCGGTTATGGAGCTTCAATTATTAATTAAGCCATTTATCCTGCCAGCCAAAAGTTGAGAAATCTGCTGCCCGCATATTATATCATCGAGCCGATTGGGCCGAATATCTACAAGCGGAGAATGCTTATTGAGTAATTCAGTAATTTAATCATCCTGAAAATGAAAAGAAAAAACCTTTACAGCGGCAAACAACCTAAGGATCGACAAAAACAGATAACCCGCCGTGATTTTCTCTCCCTTTCCGGTATGGTGACAGCCGGTCTGGTTATAGCCGGATGCAGCAGTTCGAGGAAACGCTCACTGACAGCATCATCAAATAAAAAGAGTAAAGTTACTCTTGCAAAAGCTGACAGTTATGATAAACAAATCCTTCGCCGGGAGATCAGGAACATGTTTGATGAATTAGGCGGGCTGGGCGACATCATCAAACCGGGTGACAGGGTCGCCATCAAGGTTAACCTGACCGGGGGATTAAGATTTGGCGGGGAATATGCTAAAGTTGGGATAAATACTTATTGGACCCATCCCGAAGTAGTAAGGGCTGTGGGTGAGGCATTGATCGATGCAGGAGCAAAGGAATTGTTCATCATGGAAGGCATTTATGAGGATAACAATTATGAGTTCGCCGGCTATACTAGGATCGCCGATGCCCTGGGAGCCCGGCTGATCAATCTGAATGATCCCGATCCTTATGATGATTTTATCCATCAAAAGGTTGGTAAAGATTGGTATATATATGAAGAATTTATTTTTAACCGTCTGGTGAATGAAGTAGATGCCTTTGTCTCCATACCGAAGTTGAAGTGCCATAATAATTGTGGTGTAACCCTTGCCCTGAAAAACAATATCGGGCTCGGTCCGGTCAGATATTATTGTTCAGAAGCCGGAATGGACAACCGTTCCGGTATGCATGGAACCAGGCAGGAATCCCCTACCCGTTTACCAAAAGTGATCGTGGACCTGCTGCGGGCAAGACCCATCGATCTAACGGTTATAGACGGCATCAAGACTGTAGAAGGCGGTGAAGGCCCATGGGTGCGGAATACTTTCAGCATGGTGGAACCCGGAATTCTTGTCGCGGGTAAAAATCCCGTTGCCACCGATGCTGTGGCTACTGCTGCTATGGGCTTCAATCCCGATGCCGGTGCCTATGAAATGCCTTTTGTGAATTCCCTTAATCACCTGGCACTGGCCTGTGAAAACGGGCTTGGCACCAATCACCTCGAAGAAATTGAGATCGTCGGGTCAAAACTGGAGGATGTCGTTTACCATTTTAAGCCGTGCGTTAAAAGCGGCAATATTGTTTCCGTAGATTAATGGGGTGATTTCTATCCCGCCAACAGTTTGCCTTATGGATAAGCATGGAGCATGGTGCATGGAGCATGGTGCATGGTGCATGGTGCATGGTGCACGGAGCATGGTGCATGGAGCA
>CAZGOR010000189.1:0-7584 GCA_964527875.1 uncultured Bacteroides sp.
TTATTTTCATTTTTATTGCAATGTCATATGACATTAATTTCAACCGGACACATTCTACCAGCGTGGAGAACGGCAGAAAAGTCCGGTTTTCAACCGGACACATTTGGTTCCTGCCCGCCCGTGCCGAACGGTACGTTCAGGCGGGGTTCATGGTTCCTGGTGGGTATGTGTGTTGAGTATAATGTATAAAGTTCTGCTGATTGGCAAAAGGCAGAACTTATTCAACCCTTGCCAGCTCAATGGTAAGCTCCTCACTTCGTTTATCGGTATGATTTGGATTCCAAATCTTTGATAATCCTCATTGATAACGAGTTCCCTCCTCACTTCGTTCGTCGGGATGACTCGTTTCAAGATACGATTCTTCTTGTTCCCTGCAACTGTCGCCTGATGCCTGTTAACCGATACCTGAACAATTTCGAATCCCGAAATGGTCGGAATCTTTGATTCCGTTACCATTTCGAGGATGCTCGAAAAACATTTACATCAGCCTGAGGCTGATTGCCTGTTTTTCAGTACTTGCAACTTGTATCCAGGAACAAAAGAATCCGGTTGGACTCCCCGAGTTTTCGGGACGTGCGGCGGAACTTTTTCAACCCCTTCAGGGTTGAATTTGATATGGTAACTCCTAACCAGGGATTTCACCCCTGGCTATTCATAGTTTGGCCCTTTCAGGGCCTTTTCGATTAACGTTTCTTTATACTTTTTCTCTTTCAACAAATCCTATATTCATACCCATTGCTCAAACCCCACACTAACTTTGAACCTTGAATCTTGCACCCTGTTTCATCCGCCGTAACGTAGTGAAGACGGACACATTACATCATTCTTAAGCCTTCTTATACCGATAACTACACCCAACCCCACACCCAAACACACAAATATACAAATTCACTAATTTACTAATATACTTTTTCATTATCCATTTGATTTTAATTTTGAATTCCTTTACTTTTATATAATCAAACACGGTTTAAAATTCCTGCACATTTGATTACCATATTGAGTATTTTCAATTTCTACACATTAACCAAAAAATTTTTCAGACCATGAACAGACTAGTTTTCACAACAGCCATTATCCTTCTTTTAGGAGGTATAACAAAGGGTCAATCATTAGAAAGGGGAAACCTCATTGGTACACACGTAGTATCAGTTGAATTGAAGGCCGGTGTGACTATGGACCAATGGCAGAAATTCATAATTGAGAAGTATATACCGGAATTAGAAAAACATTATGAAGGATTTAAATTATACCTGGTAAAAGGGATTAGAGGGCTAAATGAAAAAAGTCTCGGATTTTTATGGGTCATAAAATCAGAAAAGCACAGGGATAAATACTTTAATGCTGATGGAAGTTACAATGAACAGGGACTGGTCATTCAGGAAAAATTAGTTCCATTGATGGAGGAATTAGAAAAACTGGGACCATTTACTTATGAATATACTGACTGGGTAGTATTATAGGGATATAGGAGAACACATTTTAATATATCAATTTATCTTTTTCAGAGCACAAAACAATTTTAACATCATACCATGAAAAAAACATTATTTTTTATCATCATTTCTATTTTTTGTTGCTCCCATGTCTTTGCACAGACTTATCCGTTTCAAAACACTGATCTCTCTGACGATGAGCGGCTGGATAACCTGATCTCTTTAATGACTCTTGAAGAGAAGATTGACCATCTCTCTCCCCGTTTACCGGGAATACCCCGGTTAGGCGTAAAAGGAACCAGGATTGTGGAAGGGCTGCATGGCCTGGCACTGAGTGGTCCGGCTAACTGGGCGGTAAGAGGTAAGGGAGAAGCACCTACGACTACTTTTCCCCAGGCGATAGGCCTGGCCCAGATGTGGGATCCGGAACTCCATGAGCAGCTGGCAGCCTGGGAGGCCTATGAAACACGCTACTTAACACAGAATCCAAACTATGCCAGTGCCGGGCTGATCGTCCTGGCTCCCAACGCAGATCTTGGCAGGGATATCAGATGGGGCCGTACCGAAGAGTGCTATGGTGAAGATGCTTACCTGGCATCAGTCCTGACTGCTGCATATGTCAACGGATTGCAGGGAAACCATTCCAGGTACTGGAAAACCGCTTCCCTCATGAAGCATTTTCTGGCTAATAGTAATGAGAATGACCGGTTCACCAACTCATCGGATTTTGATGAACGGCTGTTCCACGAGTACTACTCATATGCTTTCTATAAAGGGGTTGTTGAGGGAGGATCAAGGGCATATATGGCTGCTTATAATAAGTACAATGGTATTCCGTGTACGGTGCATCCCGTGTTGAAAGATATTACTGTAGACAGATGGGGGCAAAACGGGATCATCTGTACCGACGGTGGTGGATTCAGGCGTCTGGTAGAATCACATAAATATTATCCCGACTACCCGGAAGCAGCAGCAGCCTGTATCAAGGCAGGGATTACAATGTTTCTGGATTTATATAAGCCTGCTCTGCAGGAAGCGATGGAAAAGGGACTTGTTACGGAAGAAGAAATAGATGAAGCCTTGCATGGTACACTGAGGGTGATGCTCAAACTGGGCCTGTTGGATAACAACCCGGATAATCCCTATGTTAAAATTGGAATTGAGGATACAATCAGGCCATGGACAAAACCGGAAGCCGCCGCTTTAGCAAGAAAAGCCACGGTAAAGTCTGTTGTGTTGATGAAAAATGAAGGATTGCTTCCACTAAATAAGGAAGGTATTTCCTCCATCGCAGTAATCGGACCAAGGGCTGATCTGGTTGTTTCGGACTGGTATGCAGGGACTCCTCCATACAAAGTTTCAGTGCTTGATGGTATCAGGAATGCAGTTGGTAACAGCGTAGAAATCCGTTTTGCTTCAAGCAACATGGCTGATTCGGCCGTAACGGCAGCACGAGAATCTAATGTAGCCATCGTATGCATAGGTAACCATCCGTTGAGTTATGGCCTGGGCTGGGGCCAAAATCACGTACCAAGTGATGGGCGTGAAGCAATTGATCGTCAGGCTATTTCTCTTGAACAGGAGGATCTGGTCAAACTGGTAAAGGCGGCTAATCCGAAAACCGTGCTCGTACTGGTGTCCAGTTTCCCATATGCGATCCCCTGGTCTAAAGAAAATATCCCGGCTATTCTTCATGTAACCCAATCGAGCCAGGAATTGGGTAATGGAGTGGCAGATATACTTTTTGGAGCAGAGAGCCCTGCAGGCCGTCTGGTGCAGACATGGTCGGCATCCATAGACCAGTTGTTACCAATCCTGGATTACAACATCCGTAACGGACGGACTTACATGTATGATCCTAATAAGCCTCTGTTTGCATTCGGACATGGATTGAGCTATACCTCTTTTGAATATACCGACCTTATAATGAATCAGACAACGATACAGGATGAAGATATTCTTGATATTTCTGTTAATGTCAGGAATACTGGATTAATGAACAGTGATGAGGTAGTACAACTATACGTAAGCTTCCCCGATTCAGAAGTCGAAAGGCCGGTCAAGGCGTTAAAGGGATTTAAACGGGTTCATATCCCGGCTGGTGAAATGATGACTGTTACGATACCGTTAAAAGCCGACGAGCTGAGATACTGGAATGTGGAAAAACAGGATTTTGTGCTGGAAGAAGGTCAGGTACAATTACTTGTTGGTGCCTCTTCCGAAGATATCAGACTAAAAGGGACATTAGAGATAAGGTGAATTTGCCCGGTTGAAACCGGATGTATGGTTGTGCGCCCGGCATGGGCGATAGCTATAGGGTGAAAATCCCGAACGCACCTTGGTAGTAGGAAGCGTTAGCTTAAGGCAAAGGTGTCTATTGTGAGATGGAAGCTGAAGGTTAACCGTAACAAGAGTGCAGTGGATTATGTTGATCGTTGCAAGTTTCTGGGTTTTTCCTTTTACAAGAGGAATGATGAGTATAGAATTAGGGTTGATGCCAAATCCATTAAACAATTAAAGGATAAGTTGAGTCTACTCACCTCCAGGAGAATGGGATGCAGCATGGAGGCCAGGATTTACAGGCTCAATCAGGTTATCCGTGGTTGGGTTAACTACTACTCTCTGGCTGATATGCGCAGACATTGTCTTTCGTTAGATGAATGGTTACGGCGCAGGTTAAGCATGTGCTATTGGAAACAGTGGAAAAAGGTGAAAACCAGAATTGCTAATCTGATCAGGCTGGGCTTGTCTGTTAAGAAGGCTCGGGAATATGCTAATGCCAGGAAAAGCTACTGGCATACGGCTAATAGTTGGATACTGTCTAAAACCCTGACAATTGCTTACTTTGAAAAGGTTGGACTTCTTTGTCTTTCCTCTGTCTATGGTAATTTTATTTAACGAACCGCCGTATGCCGAACGGCACGTACGGTGGTGTGAGAGGACAGTGAGTGAATTAATCACTCACTTCCTACTCGATCCCGGTTCTAGGTTCCAGGTTCCAGGTTCTTAATATCCCGGTGGCAGATCATTCCTGTTAAACTCAATCCGGTTAAAAAAACGATTGATAAAATGAGAATATCAGATTTCATGTATGTATGGAAGGTTGAGGGCGTTATATCAGTTTATGTGGAGAACTTGCCAGGCTCTGAATAACCCAACCATACATGAGAACATAATTAAATATCACAAATATAATCAGACTTATGTATAAAGAATAGTATTGGTACCTAGAGTGGTTTATTACAATTTTTTTAATTTAGATTTGGATTTAACGGAATTGATAACTTCAAATAGTACGCAATAATGAATAAAAAACTAAACCAATTGATAATATTAATTAAGAAAGATCTGGGCCTTTATCTTAGTATAAGTTTCGGGATATTTTTATTTGTCCTTTTCTTTCAACCCTTCCCACTTGACAAGTTTGGTTTTAACGACAGGTTGCTTTTTATTTTCGGTTTAGCAACCATTATCTATCTGTTCATGGTTCTGGTCAGGATTGCTTTTCGATGGGTCACTCGGGATAATGACCAAATTTACCATGAACCTTTAATGCATTCTGACGTTGACGATTTCATTATTTTGGTTTTAAATTCGGTTGCTATTGCTTTCTATCTTCGTTATGTCGGATTAGTAGATATAACCATTTATATTATGTTTAAGGTGGTTTTAATTTGTCTGATTCCGCCGGTGACTTTAAGGTATTATGATAAAATTAAGGCATTAAGACAACGAAATGAATTACTTATAGTAGAAAAAGAAACAATACAGAAAAAGATCGAACAATGCGAAGAAGATTACCTGAACAAATCCATTGAATTTAATTCGGAATATGGCACGGAAAACTTAACCCTTCTTATTGCTGATATCGTTCTCATTAAATCTGCCGATAATTATGTGGAAATTTTATTCAAGGAGGGTGACAATTTCAAGAATAAATTAATCAGAAATACACTGAAGAATATTGAGCAACAAATAAAGCCATATTCAAATTTTATTCGCTGCCACAGAATTTGTATTGTAAATACATATTATATTGAAAAGCTTAATAGGAAATTCAATAATTACTGGTTGACTATAAAGGGATATTATGAGAACATCCCGGTTTCACGCCAATATTTATTAAAGATCAAAGAAACCCAATAGTCTGTCTGGGATTAATCCCATTCACCCCCGCGTTTTGATATTAACCACAAGATCGGTTGTTTAATCCCTCATTAGCTACCATCGCTCCCTTTTTTTCCCAGGAGATCAGTATGGACAGTACATTTGTTCAAATGTTAAAAACAAAACCATGAATATGTTATTTCAGAAAAGTATTTAAAGAATTAAAATAGAAAAACTTAATTTTATGGATATACTAAATTCAGTTGTTGAAAAATATTGTGAATTACCCGGTATTTTAAGAAAGCCCATCTGGCAGGGCTGGCATAAACTATTAATCCGGTTTGATAAAGATGTTACGGTAAATTTTATGAATTACGGTTATCATAGCTTAAATGGGGAAAAACCACTATTGCTAAAACAAGGTGATGAAAAAAACAGGTATTGCATACAATTGTATGATCAAATAGTTAAAAAAACGTATTTAAAGAATAAAGATATTCTGGAAGTGGGTTCAGGCCGAGGGGGTGGGGCATCTTACATTTCCCGTTATTATTTACCTAAAACATATACAGGTCTTGATATATCAGGCAGTATTATTGAGTTTTGTAATCGCTATTATAATATTCCAGGATTATCATTTATAAAAGGAGCTGCTGAAAATCAGCCTTTCAAGAGCAGTTCATTTGATATTGTTGTGAATATCGAATCAGCGAGGTGTTATAACGACCTTAACGCTTTTTTTCTTGAAGTTTACAGGGTATTAAGGCCTGATGGATATTTTTTATTTGCAGATATAATTAAAAAAGAGGAAGTGGGGGATATGCATATCAAATTGAAGGAAATAGGTTTTGATATTATTGAAAATAAAAACATTACCAAGAATGTAATTAATGCTCTCGACAAAGATTCGGCCAGAAGAGAAGAATTAATCGAGTCAAAAATACCCGGTTTTTTGAAAAGTTCATTTACTCAGTTCGCAGCCACAAAAGGAACAGACAGATATTTATCATTTACGAATGGAAAATTTGAATATTGGAATTACATATTGAAGAGGCGTTAAATAATATTTTCATGGTTGGATAATCTGCCTTATGATGACCAGGCTGATATTTTCCGGCAGTCCGTAGCTATATCAAAATGTTTAAAATCCCGGGATAAAAGCATTGCCTTATATAAACCATATACCGGATGATTTTTACCCGGAAGTCAAGTGTTTTTCAAATTATATGTCATCGGAAAATGGCCGGGCTGTTTCAGGTCTGGAAAAAAACCGATCAAAAGTATGAATTCTAAAATAAATGCATACATTTGCACAAAAATACGATTTGAGAATTCGCGCTTATATTTACTAATTCCCTGTCAATATTAGTTCATATCTGCTCCCTTTTTTAAATCCTTTTTAATCTTTTTAATAACAGGTTTTTGTAAAAGTTTGGTTCGTTCAATTAAAGGATTTTGTCTGACCGCTTTCATCAGTGGAATAACGGATAAGTAAGATCCCTCTGAACCAACAAAACTGCTGTGTTATTAAGATCAAACAATTTTAAAATTTTTAAACAATGAATATCTATGTAGGAAACCTTGATTACAAGGTAAATGAGAATGACCTGGCAGAAATATTCGAAAAGTATGGAACGGTAAGCTCGTCTAAAATTATTATCGATAAATACAGTGGCAGAAGCAAAGGATTTGGTTTTGTCACCATGGAAAACCAGGATGAAGCAAATGCTGCAATAAGCAAACTGAATGGCATCACATTTGAAAACAGAAATATAGTTGTAAATGAGGCAAGACCAAAGAAAACCAATTTTAACAGATTATAAAATAACTTATTATGACAAAAGGGAAAATAAAATGGTACAATGAAGTCAGAGGATATGGCTTCATTGAATCGGAAAATGGCGATGATATATTTGTTCACAGGACCGGCTTATTTAGGTCCTTTGACAGACTTCAGCCCGATCAGAAAGTTGAATTCGAAGTTAAACAGGGTGAGAAAGGCCTGTTTGCTGTTAATGTGAAATCTATAGTTTAATATTTG
>CAZGOR010000190.1:0-7568 GCA_964527875.1 uncultured Bacteroides sp.
GACACCGATTCCTGATTTTGGTTATTTGGATACATGTATCGACAGAACAACAAACGGGAGTAGTATAAGGTTTGTCAATGCCACTGACACAACCGGCCTTGGCCAGCTGAGCTGGTCATGGAATTTCGGGGATTTTTTCAATAACACCAGTACCCTGGAAAATCCCACTCATTTATATCAGGTTGGAGGCAGCCGGACCGTTAGTCTTGAGGCAACCACAATTCATGGTTGTGTCAGTAAAAAAGAGCGTGTCATTGTTTTTGGAGACAAACCGGAATCAGGATTTACATGGCAGACAGAATGTTTTACCAGCAGTCCGATCAGATTTGATGAAGATGCATACTCCGAAGATCCGTTGAAAATGTACCGGTGGAGATTGTATAATCAGGATGGTTCACTGCTTTATGATTCGTCAGGTGCCAACCTGGAGTCGATTGAATACCTGTTCCCTGAAAGGAATGAGTATCCGGTCGAACTGGAGGTGGAAACAGAACTTGGTTGCCGGGATATCTTCCGTGATACGATCCTGCTTCGCCCATTTATCAGCCAGATCACTGCTGATGAACCATATTTCGAGGATTTTGAGGACAGTGCTACCGGTTGGTACAGTACATACGATAGCCTGAATACAAACGTGAACAGCTGGACTTTCGGGGATATAAACAGCTCTGCATTTCCCTTTACTGCAGCATCAGGTACGAAAGCATGGTTTACCAGTATTGATAACCGGACACTCATAGAACAGTCGTGGATATCAAGCCCTTGCTATAACCTTTCAGGTTTGCGAAGGCCAATGATCCGCTTCAGCATGAAAAGATCTTTCGAGCGCGACAGAGACGGGGCAGTCTTGCAGTATACAACAGATTATGGTAAGACATGGAACAATGTAGGTACGCTCGACGACGGGAGTATAAACTGGTACAACTCCTTCAGGATACAGAATGGTCCCGGCGGACAGGAACAGGGATGGACCGGCGAATTCATTTTTGAACCCGATAACAGCTGGGTGATAGCGAAACATGAACTGGATAACCTGAGGAATAAACCCATTATTCAATTCAGATTTGCTTACGGGTCAGATGGTTCAAGCGTGGTTCAGAATGAGGGATTTGCATTCGATAATATCTATATCGGTGAACGAACAAGATTGGTATTACTCGAACACTTTACAAGTGCAGCTGACGAAGACTGCAAAAATGCAAATGAAGAAGTCAGTAGCCTGGTGACAGAAAATATGTTGGATATTATTGATATACAGTATCATGTAGGCGATCTTGGTGAAGACAAAATGTATACCGACTATCCCATTGGCCCGGGTTCCAAGTCATTGTACTATGGCATTTCAACCTTCCCTCATACATTTTTTGATGGCGGCGGGAATAACGGATCGTATATCTATGATTATACAAACTCAAACATTGATGAGCTGGATCTTTTTACACGTGTTCTGAAAGATCCTGATTTTGATATTACCCTGGATGCTGCCGTTGAGTCGGGACAAATGACTATTACAGTGGAGTTAACAGCACTGAATGATCTTGAATTGTCGAGTTATGCAGTGCATGTGGCAATTATCGAAAAGGTAATTGATGATCCGGCATACTATGGGCCCTTCAACCAGACCAGTTTCGAGAATGTAGTTAGAAAGATGCTGCCCGATGCCGGTGGCACGATCTTTACGAAAGAGTGGGCTAAAGATGATAAGGAAAATTTTTCCGTTAACTGGAATATTGATAATGTTGTTAACGCAGACCAGCTATACGTGGTTGTATTTATTCAGAATCGTGATACAAAAGAAGTATACCAGACAGCCACGAATGATCCGGATGCCCTTTCCACACCGGTTGGTATATTTATGCAGACGAAGAACCTGGATTTGCTTATCTTCCCGAATCCGGCATCAGAACATGCAAATATTGCTTTCAGTGAACCCATGTCAGAAAGAAGTAAGTTGCAGGTATTCAATCATATGGGTGTACTCGTTGAGATATGCCAACTTGAAAGAGGAATCTCCGTTCATCTGTTAAATGTTGAAAAATACAGCAGTGGAGTGTACTATCTGAGAATTACCCAAAGGAATAAATTGATAGGAGTAAGTAAACTTGTTGTATTTTAGGAAGAACAACTTACCGGGTGACTGCCAGTCACCCGGTGAGTATTCTTTACGTCACCCGGCGAGTATTCTTTACTCTATGTAATTTATTTTTTACTGCCAGTCACCCGGCGAGTATGGTAATCCGGTAAGTATTATTTATTTTTCCTTTCCAAAAATTGTCTGCCATAGTTCTCTCCAAACATCTCAAGTTCTTTTGTCTGATCCTTGTTGGGATAAAATTTTGTAGCCATTCCTTCCAGTGCAACATTCAGCTTGAGGTTTCTTAAATGATCATCAATAAGCTTAACCGCTTCACCACTCCACCCGTAAGATCCAAAGGATGCAACGAGTTTGTTTTTATCACGGATCGGATTAATAAGCGAAAATAGTTTATAAACCGGCAGAAGAGTATTCTGGTTGATCGTTGGAGAACCTATGAGTATCCCAACTGAACGGACAATCTTTTCCTCCAGGTCTCCCAGGCTGATATGTTCAATATCGGCAACTTCAACATGAATATTACCTGCTTTTCGAATACCGTTTGAGATGCTTTCAGCCATCTGTTTTGTATATCCATATGCAGATATATAGGTGATCAGCACCTGGTCGATTCCCCCTGATATTAGAGCAAGGTGATCCGAAGCATATTTCTCAGAAATATCAACTTTATCTTTCCATGTAGACCGAAGAATAGGACCATGTCCGGGACAGATCATACTGATCTCCAGTGGTCTGATCTTTTCAATCGCCTTCAGCATGAATTTACTGAATGGCTTAAGTATGACATCAAAATAATATTTAAAAGCATCTGAATAATCTCTTACCTGGTCATCAAACATTTTTTCATCACATAAATGAGCTCCAAAGGAATCGCAGGTAAAAAGGATATGGTCTTCTTCAAGGTATGTATAAATAGTATCGGGCCAGTGGAGATTTGGTGCTCCGATAAACCTTAATGTCCTGTTGCCCAAGCTGAGTGTATCCCCATCTTTAACTTTAATATTCTTAAAAGGTTTATTAATCATTTCTTGCAGGTAAGTGAGTGCCTGGGCACTGCCGAAAACAGTAGCATCCGGAGCTAACTCGAGTAACCTGCCAACACTGCCGGAATGATCGGGTTCGGTGTGGCTGCAAATAATATATTCAATATCAGCAGGATTAACCAGCTTGCTGAGTTTGCTGATATATGTTTCCGAAAAATTTTGTTTAACTGTATCGATCACGGCTTTTTTATCCGCATCGATAAGATAGGCATTGTAGGTTGTCCCGTATTGGGTTTCCATAACGATGTCGAACGTGAGAAGATCTTCGTCAAGAACGCCTGTCCAATATACGAGATCATTAACTTTAAAGGGATTGATATCTTTCATGATATGTTTTTTATGCTATAAAAATATAAAAAAAGGCTGTCATCGGAGACAGCCTTTTTCATATTATCAATTTACTTCTATGTTTGCGATGGGTGTTTGGGTTCCTCTGACCTGGTCACCCGGTTTTACCAGGATCCGTATTCCTGGTGGCAGGTATAGATCGACACGTGATCCGAAACGGATAAATCCAAGTTCATCACCCTGGTTGATAATTTTGTCCTGATGTGCATTGGAAATAATCCTGCGGGCAACGATGCCGGCAATTTGTCTTATCAATATTTTACCGGCTTGCGGATGATCGATAACAATTGTGTTCCGTTCATTTTTAAGGGAGGCTTTTGGATGGCTGGCTATGATGTATTTGCCAGGATGGTATTGATAGTAAACAATTTTTCCTGAAACGGGATACCAGTTGATATGCACGTTCAGAACCGACATAAAGATAGAGATCTGGGTGCGTTTGTCATTGAAATATTCGCTTTCAACAGTTTCCTGTATAGCTATGACTTTACCATCTGCCGGGGATATCATCAGATGACCATCGGGTATAAATCTGCGCCGGGGATTCCTGAAGAAAAAACAGAAGAAAAGAAAAAGAATGAAAGACCCGGAAATAATAATCAATTTCGTCAGCAGGGTGGAAGGAATGAATATCATGAGCAGTACATTCAGCAATACAAGTACTATAAGAGTAATTAAAATGATTTTTCTACCTTCTTTATGGATCATTTCCGAGTTTTTGAATATTTATTATGAATCAATTATATATATATTTAATATAAATAATAAAAATACAAATTACGAACGTAAAACTCTAAAGGTATGCATCAACTTGTTGAACCGTTTAATTAAAGGTATTGTCTTAGTAATAGAAAAATAAACACAAAAGGTACGGATAGTAACACCGAATCGATTCTGTCGAGTATACCACCATGCCCTGGCAATAATTTCCCGGTATCTTTAATTCCGGCATTCCTTTTAAATTTCGATTCAACGAAATCTCCAAGGGTTCCTGTGATGACAATGATTGTAGCTATGATAAGCCAGTCAGTTCTGTTTAAAACCGGAAATATGCTGGCTACAAGCAGGGCGATCACGATTGAAATAATCCAGCCGCCAAATAAACCTTCCCATGATTTTTCCGGTGATATTTTCTCCATG
Source organism: uncultured Bacteroides sp. (assembly GCA_964527875.1). Taxonomy (GTDB): domain Bacteria; phylum Bacteroidota; class Bacteroidia; order Bacteroidales; family SM23-62; genus LJUQ01. The sequence continues at coordinate 4,627 of CAZGOR010000190.1, forward strand.
ATTTTATGTTTTCCAATAAAGCTGCCAATAATATAGGCCCCGGTATCATAAAGCCATAATATAACAAAATATCCAAGAAGAATTTCGTAGTTGTATTCATAAGATATACCCCCGGGGTAGACCAATAAAGGCAGGAGGGATAAAGGCAGGGCAATATAGATCAAACCCAGGCATGTAATTGCCAGATTGACAAGGTATTCATCATGGCTCCGGAACAACTCGATAAAGAAGATCACGAAAGTCAATAATACAGGGATTAAAAGCATCTCTGAGGAAACTTTCCCTGCAGCGATGAGATAAGTTATTACAAGCAGGATGATACCCGTAAAGATTCCGGTAAAGCGAAGAGGTTTGATTTTATCTGTTGAAGTGAGCCTGTAAAATTCAATCATTGAAAGTGCCATGATGATCATAAAAATGGAAAGAAAGGTTAATGAATGCAGGCAGATAGAGGTTATGATTATGGCAACATATATAAGACCGGTAACTGTTCTAGTGGCAAATTTTTTCAACTTTCAAATTCTTTTACAAGCATTTTTGCTTTCAGAACATGATCTCTTTTTACATAGACTTCAATGTTTCCGAATTTATATGAGGAGTCCTGTTTATTGATGATGAATGATTCAATTTCATGATCACTCAGCACATTTCTGAAGATCTCGGCCTGATATGATTTATTTGTTGTATATATAATAATCCAGTCTTTTTCCATGGGAACTGTGTTATTCCGGATGGTTATGCTCTTTTGTTTTTCCGGTTTTGCCGTTCCAGGTCATCTTTACTGATAACTGGTTGTGAATCGGATTCAGGAACAACTGATTTTGTTTTTGACGTATTTCTTACAGCTGCCGGTTTCCTGGGCAATTTCTTTTCCCGGGTTTTTTCTTCTGCTTTTTCCTTTCTTTTTCCGAATATTTTTTCCACGTCTTCGCTGAAGATCACTTCTTTTTCAAGCAGTTGTTGAGCCAGTTTTTCCAGGCCGATCTTGTTTTCCATAAGTATTTTCTTTGCCCGTTCATATTGGGTTTCAACGAGCCTGTTTACTTCTTCATCGATCAGTTCGGCCGTTTTCTCGGAATATGGTTTGTTAAATGAGAATTCTGCCTGTCCGGTTGAATCATAAAAGCTGATATTCCCGACTTTCTCACTCATTCCGAAATAGGAGACCATGGCATATGCCAGTTTAGTCACGCGTTCGAGATCGTTCAGGGCGCCGGTAGAGATTTTATTGAAGTTAATTTGTTCAGAGGCTCGACCGCCCAGGGCAGAACACATTTCGTCGAATAATTGTTCCGTTGTTGTGATCTGGCGTTCTTCCGGCAGGTACCAGGCTGCTCCGAGGGCACGCCCTCTTGGGATAATGCTCACCTTCACCAATGGATTAGCATGTTCAAGCAGCCAGCTGACCGTGGCATGACCTGCTTCATGGTAGGCTATTGTGCGTTTCTCTTCCTTGGAGATAATTTTGTTTTTCTTTTCGAGGCCGCCGATGATTCTGTCAATAGCATCAAGAAAATCCTGTTTTTCGATCTGTTTTTTATTTTTCCGTGCCGCTATCAGGGCTCCTTCATTGCATACGTTAGCAATATCTGCACCGGAAAAACCGGGTGTTTGTTTTGCCAAAAACTCGATCTCAAGCGTTTTATCAAGTTTCAGCGGACGCAAGTGCACATCAAAGATCTCTTTCCGCTCCTTCATGTCAGGAAGTTCGACATGGATCTGCCGGTCGAAACGTCCGGCCCGCAGCAGTGCCCTGTCCAGTACATCAGCCCGGTTAGTGGCGGCCAGGATGATGACTCCTGTATTGGTATCAAATCCGTCCATCTCGGTCAGAAGCTGGTTCAGGGTATTTTCCCTTTCGTCATTTGCCCCGAAGTTGGGATTTCTTCCCCTGGACCTGCCCACGGCATCGATCTCATCGATAAAAACGATACAGGGAGCTTTCTCTTTAGCTTGTTTAAACAGGTCTCTAACACGTGAAGCACCAACACCGACAAACATTTCGACAAAATCTGATCCGGAAATTGAGAAAAATGGAACATTTGCTTCCCCGGCAACTGCTTTGGCAAGAAGAGTTTTACCTGTTCCGGGAGGACCAACAAGCAATGCGCCTTTGGGTATTTTACCCCCTAGATTGGTATATTTGTTCGGATTTTTCAGGAAATCAACAATTTCCCTGACTTCCAGTTTTGCTTCTTCAAGGCCGGCCACATCCTTGAAATCAATTTTTACATGAGCATCCTTATCGAATATCCGGGCTTTGGATTTTCCAACATTGAATATGTTTCCGGCTCCTCCTCCCCCTGCTCCCGCACTCATTCTCCTGAAAATGAACAACCAGATAATAACAAGTAAGAATATGGGAAAAAGCCACCCGATAATCTCCCCGAAAAAATTCCTCCTTGTCTCGTATGTCACAGAAACCAGCTCCTCTTCAGGAAAATCTTTCATGGCTTCCTGAAGCCGCTGGTCAAAGATCTCCACGGACCCGATCGTAAAATAAAACTGGGGACCCGACCGGCCAAGGGAACTGAAACCTTTTGAGCCGGTATCCTTATATTTGCCGGACGATAAACGATCTTTCTTAATATAGATCTCAGCCCTTTCCTTGTTCACAACCACGATTTTTTCAACATCATAACTGGTCAGCATCTCCTTTTCAAAACGCTGCCAGGAGATCTCTTCGAGCTTACCACCCATATTCAGAAGGTAAGTTCCTAGGATGGCCAGTCCAATGATAGCGTAAATCCAGTAAACACTGAACTTTGGTTTTGGATTTTGGCCTTTGCCGGATCCTGATTCCGTATTTATTTTTGATTTATTATTTTGTTCTTTTTTACTCATTTCTGTTCACATAACGTGTTATTCAATATCCTCATATTTCGTGAATTTGCCGTCTGCCCATAGATCCTCAAGCCTGTAATGTTGCCTTGTTTCTTTCT
>CAZGOR010000191.1:0-4827 GCA_964527875.1 uncultured Bacteroides sp.
TAATTCATTCGTGAACCGTTACAGCAATAGTAAGACACTCGGTTTTTCAGTTCGGTGTCTCATGGATTCTTGTCAATTTAGCTATTTGACTATTTCAGATGAAAAATTGGATACAATCTCAAAACTTGATTTTACTTATGAAAAGGCAATTGATACTATCATAATAATCAATTCAAGTGGTGGTAGAACAATTCATGTAAATTCAATCCATACCAACACCTCAGCATATGATCTGAGTAAAACTTCAGCCTCTTTATTACCTGGTGACAGCATTCATCTTAAGGTTACTTTTAATCCACCCATTAAGGGTAAATATTATCCGGATACTCTTCGTATTGAGAGCGACGATCCTTATAACCCGCTGATATCCATTCCGTTAACCGGGTACATGAAGATAGATACCATTATCGATATCCGCAACGACCAGGTCTATAAAGTCGTAAAAATCGGCAAGCAATGGTGGATGCAGGAAAACCTGAATATAGGAATGATGATTAATGGTACCCAGGATGCTGTTGATAATGGAATAATAGAAAAATATTGTTATGAAAACCTGGAATCAAATTGTAATATTTACGGAGGCTTATACCAGTGGGATGAAATGATGGATTATCATCCTTCAGATAATGGGAATCCGGGAATAACCAAGGGTATTTGTCCTGTAGGATGGCATCTGCCAACTGATTCTGAATGGACTGAACTGACTGATTTCCTGGGAGGAGAATCCATTGCAGGAGGAAAGTTGAAAGAAGCCGGTTTAACCCACTGGACGAGTCCTAACACGGGGGCAACAAATGAGAGTGGTTTTACAGCCCTCCCCGGGGGTTACCGTATCAGTAATAGCTCATTCTACGGTATTAGCGGAAGCGGTTACTGGTGGTCTTCTACGGAGCCCACGTCAACACTTCCCTGGATCCGGTTCCAGTATTACCTTTATGAAATAATTCAAAGAATCGACGGCAATAAGTATATTGGTTTATCCGTCGGTGCTTGAGGGATTCTAGTCAATTTGGCTATTTGACTATTTCGGATGAAAATTTAAATTCGGTTTCTGATCTGAATTTTTATGGAGATAATACTCAGAAAGGACTGATAATAATTAACTCGAGTACAGGAAAAACAATGAATATCTCATCGATTTACACTAATAATCCTGCCTACAACCTGGATAAAACCTCTTCATACTTATCACCGGGTGATAGCATCCATCTGACCATTACTTTTGATCCGCCGGATAAAGATATCTATCCGGCTACTTTGTTTGTTAAAAGTGATGATCCGTATGATTCTCTGATCACGATTCCATTAAATGGCACCTTCCCCCCGGAATTGTCATTTACAGACAGCACGAATATATCATGTTTTGGATATTCCGATGGTACTGCAACAGCAACACCATCACTTGGTACTCCCCCTTATCAGTATCATTGGGATGATCCGGGCAATACCACCGATTCTACCGCAACGGGACTGTCAGCCAATGTTTATTACAAGGTAACGGTAACTGACAGTTTGGAATGGTCGGTCACCAACAGTATTATTTTATCAGAACCGGATAGCCTGGAAATTCTTTATACTATTACGGATGTCTCTTATACAGGGGGCAATGATGGGATGATTAATATAACTGTGACAGGAGGGACAGAACCATATGATTATCTGTGGTCAAATGATTCAGCCTCAGAAGATCTGGTTGGTATAAAAACCGGCGAATACCAATTAATGGTTGAAGATCATAATGGTTGTACAAAAGAGGGAACATTTCGTGTTAAAGAGCCCATTACTTTACAGTTTGATAAAACAAATGCAACTTGTTATGGTTTCAGTGACGGATGGATAGATATGACCATCCTGGGGGGAAACCAGCCTTATACGATAGCATGGTCAAATGATTCAATAACTGAAGATATCGGGAACTTACAATCCGGGAAATATATCGTCAGTGTTACAGATGATTTTGGTGTCTCTGGTACTGATAGTGTTAATATTACTGAACCTGAATTGTTGGAAATCAATCCCTCTTATTCTGATACGATCTGTCTTTACAGCAACAACGGGTTTATCAGTACGAATCCGTCTGGTGGAACTACCCCATATGATTATCTATGGTCCACAGGTGCTGTTATTCAAGTAATCACAGGTTTGGAAGCAGGGGATTACAGTGTGAAGGTAACCGACAGCCACGGATGTGCTGATTCAGCGGATATCACCATTCATCCTGCGGTTCCCTATGATGGTGAACAGATATGCATTGTTACCGTCGATTTACTGACCGGCAGGAATCTTATTGTCTGGGAGAAGACACCCGGTAAGGGTATTGCATATTATAAATTGTACAGGGAAAATATATTGATGGATTCTGTTGATTACAATGATCTGAGTATTTTCCTGGATACAGTGGCTGATCCGGAGAAACGTCCCTATTTATATAGAATTTCCATTATTGACACATGCGGAAATGAATCAGCACAGAGTTCCTATCACAAGCCGTTATTCCTGCAATATACTAGTTCTGAAGAGGGAGTGAACCTGACCTGGAGCAAATATGAGATTGAGGGAGAGGTCATCAATTTTAGCAGTTACAGCATTTACAGGGGGAGTGATTCGACTGTATTATCTCCATTTGAAGAAGATATTCCTAAAGAGGTAGATATTTACACCGATAATAATCCCGATGCCCTTATAATGAAATATTTTTACCGGGTAGCCGGCAACCTTACAGATCCCTGTTATCCGACAGGAGCAGATGGTAAAAAGGCCGAATCAGGCCCTTATAGTCATTCCATGTCGAATGTTGAGGATAACCGTTTCCAGGAAACTCCTGAGGGAATAACTTATTTCAGTGAAAGCGGGTTCAGGATCATCCCCAATCCTTTCAATGAAACCACAACACTCATTTTTCACAATCCTGAAGGGCATGCCTACACCCTTTACATCATGGATCTTTCAGGAAAGGTATGCAGGATTATTGAGAACATCAATACCTCGGAGTATGTTTTGAAAAGGGAGGGGCTGAAGGAAGGATTTTATTTCATGGAATTGAGGGGACCAGAAGTTTACAGGGATAAGATTATAATAGAATAGACCTGACAGGTGGCCTTGCCCTGTGAAATTTCGCGAAGCGAAAGCCCGAAGGGCTATTTCACAGGGCGAGCTCCTGTCAGGTCGGGAAAATAGATATTTCGACCTGTCAGGTTTTGTTCAACCTGACAGGTCTGTTTATCCCCCCGACCTGGCAGTCGGGGATTGACTCCTCAGTTCATTAGCTACTTCTTCCAGATCCACCAGTCCGTAATCAGTATCAATATATATCTCCCCATCTTCTTCATGGAAACCATACAGTCCGAATGTATTACCCAGCAGACTTTTGTCGACATGGCAGAGGAATCTTACACTGTACAGATGAGCTATTGACTCGATCCTGCCTTCCCCTTCATGGCGGTACATATAACTGATCTGGACCCATTCCTTATTGGGACTTACCTCCATGATCTCCAGGTAGAGATGTTGTCCCTCAACAAGATTTTCTTCCTTTTCCAGGGCCGTTTCATCTGCCAGGATGATTTTTTTTCGTTTATCGGTATTGACATAAACCATTCCTTCATCATCATCTTTATATACATCGATGATGGTTTCATCAAATGCTATTCCGTAAGATTGCATTTCCTCTTTTGAATCAATCCATATATCCGAGATACAGGTATCATCGTATTTACTGCCTTGATATACTTCGAGGATCTCGCATTTCAGGAAATATTGAACTTCGGTCTTCATTTCATCCGATCCTGCAACATTGCGGATTTCTTCTATCCGGGTTTTGAAATCTTCCCGGAATACCGCCATTTGTTTTTCCTTTAATTCTTCTGCACCGTCAATATCGAAAGGTAACGGCAAAGTTTGTAATCCGAAGTTGTCTTCCAGATGTATCTCTTTTGGTTCTCCAAACGGGACGGCATAGACATATGCATAGATCTCCGTGACATCGCCCGGGATCATAAATCCAACGTAAAGGCTCAGCCGGAGAGCCTTAATCCGGTTATTCTGTGAGAACAGTTCCTTTGATTTCTGATAACCATTCAGAACATAAATATTTTCCTTCAGCTCTTCACCGATTCCGATCGTAAAGGTTTCCCCGATCCCATCTCCATCCACTCCCTCAACCCAGGCAGTGGAAGGATTCCTGTCGAACAGGTTAAATCCCCCGTAATTGCCCAGGCCTTCAAACGGGTCCACCGCATCCAGCTCTGAACTGGTGGCATAATAGCCCTGTACCGTTTGCATTTCAAATTTTTCCCAGTTGGTCCGGGTGGTGCAGGCTGCAAGGATAAGCATTGGAAAGATTAGTATGAAAGCTATTGATTTCATCGTACATGTCTTTTGTTTTCAGGTATTTGATTTACCCGTTCAATATTATTTAAAATGTTGTTAAGTGCAAGGTGATAATCGGGCATTTCAGGTATTGCATCAAAGAAGATTTCTTCAAGATCATGTCTCCTGATCTTTTTCAGTTCTTTTATCAGTTTAACAGCCTCATCAAGATATTCCTGTTCATTATTACATTCATATGACAATAATCCGAATTGCAGGGTCAGGTCATGATGAAATTTTTCAGCTTCAATGATCACTGCCTCATATGCTTCTCTTGATAAATCGTCTGTATCCATCTTTTTTGTTATTTTTAGGTGACACTTATTTTTTAACAAAAATTGAATCGTTAAATTAGAAATTTTCATGATCATCATAACAATTTGTACCTGAAAAACCAACAAGATTTTTGAACCACAAAGGAACACAAAGGATAACACTAACACAACGGAACACAAAGGA
>CAZGOR010000191.1:4927-7532 GCA_964527875.1 uncultured Bacteroides sp.
TTTTGAACCACAAAGGAACACAAAGGATAACACTAACACAACGGAACACAAAGGAATCTGATTTTGAACCTTTGTCCCAATAGTTATCGGGATTGAGATAACCTTAGTGTACCTTTGTGGTTAATTAAAAAAACGATTTTGATTCAATATGACAACCAAAAAAAAGCAACATTCAGACCAGGAGTTATTCCAGCTGGATTTGTGGGGAATTCCACGGGAACAGAAATGGGAAAATTTTAAGAAAGCCAGGGAATATGCCCGTTCTCTCGTTCTTAAGGATAAGAAAGAATGGGAGATATTATGGAGGAAGAGGGGGATTGTCAAATCCGGCATCCCGGGAAATCCTGACGAAATATACAAAGATGCAGGCTGGAAAGGGTGGGATGACTGGCTCGGAGTTAAAAAAGATCAGGCCGGAGCCAGAAAATCTCCTGTTATTGAAGGGACAAAGGGGGAAAGAACGTTATGGGATTTTCCGGAAGAATCCTCTTTTCTGCCATTTGAAAAAGCAAGACAGACCGTCTGGAAATATGGTTTTGAATATGAGGAAGAATGGAGGCTTTTTATTAAAGGCAAGTTCCCCGGCCGTGAGCTGCTTCCTGATGATATTCCACCTGATCCTCACGTGGTTTATAAGTTTATCGGATGGAAAGGGTGGAAAGATTGGCTGGTGCCTCCTGGGAAGAGGATCGAGTACACCAATTTTTATAAGGCTCGTGATTTTGCCAGATCATTAAGGATTGCTGATAAAGCTGACTGGCGGTCTTGTATCAAACAACATGCTGACTTGTTGGATAAATACCAGATGGTTATACCGGAAAGGCCACACCTGGAATACCGCGATAAAGGCTGGGAAAGCTGGGAGGACTGGTTAGGCACACGGATAAAACATCGTGATTTTCAAACTACCAGGAAATTTATTCGTTCACTGAAATTAGCCAGCAGAAATGACTGGATAAGATATTGTTCGGGGCAATTAACCCTAAAATCCAGGCGGACTGAGAACATATATGCCTATCCTGAGATTGCATTTAAGGATGAAGGATGGAACGGGTGGGACGACTGGCTGGGTGTTGGTACAGGCGGGAATAAAAAATCAGCAAGCGGATTACCGGAGGGGGCGGTTGAGTGCCGGTGCAGGGGCAGGATTACGGATTGTCCGGTATGTGACGGGAAAGGGTATTATTTTAAGTGACCCTGGTTTGATATGAAAATTAATGTTAAGGTTTGAATATGATTGATTTATGGTTCCCGGGATACTAGAATACTGGAATGATGGAATACTGGAATCCCGACAAGTCGGGACTGGAATGATGGAATACTGGAATACTCATTGGCTTTATAGGTACGAATTATTTTATAGTGATCCTAAATAATAACAATTTTTTAAATAATAAATATAACTTTGTTAGCAGAATAACAATAAATATTGAATTAACGATAAGCTTTCAGAGATCAATTACATGAAAGGAATTAGACAAAAAGAAGACAGTTCAATAAAAAATTTCATTTATTTATTTGTTATTCTGATGGTTATATGGATGGCCCTTACTTTGAGCCTGAATAAACAGGAGTTATTGTTAGGAGTTACATTGATATTTATTCTTTCCATCGCCCTATACAGGAGTTATCAAAAAATTGGATTACCGGGAGTTACGATTAAAAAGGTTTTTTTTCTTTGCATCTATATCATCATACTCTTCAAAGAAATCGTCTTAGCCAATCTTGATGTAGCCTACAGAGTTATACATCCTAAAATGCCCATAAAGCCGGGAATTGTAATTATTAAAACCGAATTAAAACAGGATCTGGCTAAAATGATTCTTGCCAATTCAATTACCCTTACTCCGGGGACCTTTACATTAGATATTGATGGTGACCGGCTTTTAATTCATTGGATAAACGTAAAGACAGACAATATAGACGAAGCCACGGAAATTATCGGGGGAAGATTTGAAAAATATTTGAAGGTAATATTCAATTAAATCATTTAATACTAAAGAATAAATGAAAAGGAATACAGTAATGGTTAGAGGAGGGCCTGATGGAATAACAGGATATGCAGCCAAAAAAATTAGAGCTTTTATTCAACATAAAATGAGAACCGATTAAGTATGTACTTTTCAAATGGGAGTATATCCCCTGCTAATTGACTTACCGAATGCCTGTCAGCTGATAAATTCAGCTCAATTGGCTATTGTGAAACTGAGAAAATAAGAATAACCGTAATAATAGGGATTATTGATGGAGGAAAATTTTGAACCACTGGCAGGATGGTTGAGATCATTGGAACATCCGGTTCTGTTAATTTTTATCGTTGTCATCGCCATTGGAATTATTCTTTGCATCATTCGCATGGTGAAAGGACCTACTGCGGCTGACAGGGCAGTAGCATTGGATACAGCCACCATTGTGACTGTTGCCTTATTGGTATTGCTCGGTTTTATTTTTGACAGGTATATATATCTTGATGTTTCTCTGGTCTATTCAATAATTTCTTTTGTAGGAATAATAGCTATTGCAAGATTTTTAGAAAAAGGAATATAAATAATGGATATTTTCGGCATGATCATAACGGGCATCGGAGTTGTGTTTCTTTTCTTAG
>CAZGOR010000192.1:0-2261 GCA_964527875.1 uncultured Bacteroides sp.
CTCTATTTACGGAAAAATAAATTTGCGAAAATCAGTAATAAACTGCAAGATATTTTTCTATGGATTTAAATAAATCCAAATATTTACTTGATTATTTACTATATTTCTGATTGGAATTTGAATTAAAAGATTTACTACCTGAGATTTCTTATTAATGAAAACTGAAGGCCATTTAAAAGGTGCAAAAGTATATGTCTGGAAAGAATCATTCGCCATCATTAAGACTAAACATCGTTATCCCGATGCATTTGCTGTCATTACAGACAAAGATGAAATCACCATAATTATTGATCAAAATAAATTGCAGGATATCATTCCAAAGGAGTATGAAAAGAACTGGAAAATTCTTACCTTAGATATCATATTTCCAATGGATATGGTAGGTATTTTATCAAAGATTTCAGGTTGTTTTGCTGAAAAAGGAATTCCTGTTATGGCTATTTCTGCTTATTCCAGGGATCATTTCCTGATCAGGGAAAAAGATATGAATATTGCTGTCACTGCATTAAAATCTATTGGCATAAAAACAATACAAATCAATTAACATAAACATAAAAGAACTGTTGAAGTCCGCAATTTTTGGATGAACCATAAAAATATTTTAACAATGAAATCAATCCACAATCAAAATCATTACTTATCCCGCCGGTCGTTTATCGGGAATTGTTCCGCTTGTGCCGCTGGTACACTTTTCTTACCTTATATTCCTTTCAGGACATTCAGTCAATCCAGTTCAGGACCAAAACTTCCGCAGGAGAAAGCAAAGGTACGGATTATTTACGGGTATCCGGATCCTGATCAGCCCAACTGGCCGAATATTCATTATGATTTTGACGGGCATATCAAAGAAATAAATCAAATCCTTGAAAACGGATGTCCGGGTATTGAGCTGATGTCCTATACCACAATGGTAGGAACAGAAGATGAAGGAAAGAAGATCCTTTCCATGGATCAGGATGTAGATGGATACATTGTATATCTTGCAGGCTGTTTATGGGGAAACCTTACTGAAACCATAATAGCATCAGGTAGACCAACCATTATTGCCGACAACTTGTTTGCAGGATCGGGTGAGTTCCTTACAAGTTATGCCTGGGCCAGACGGGAAGGCCATAAGGTTCTTGCGGTTTCATCCTCTGATTATCAAGATCTTATTGATGCTGTGAATTGTTTTACATGCCTTAAAAAACTTAAAGATTCGAAAATTCTTGTGGTAGGAGCCAACACTGATTCAAAAATAGAGGAAATATATGGAACAAAGGTACTTCCTATCGGATTCGATGAAATAAATGACATATACAGAAATATTAAGCAACAGGAAGCTTCCGAAATAGCTGATAAATGGATTGATGAAGCCGCAAAAGTCATTGAGCCGACAAAAGATGAGATTGTAAAATCTGCTGCCATTTACCTGGCCATGTTAGAATTGATGGAGAATCATCATGCCCAGGCCATAACCATTAATTGTCTGGGTGGGATTTACAGCGGACAAATGGTTAAAGCTTATCCCTGTCTCGGCTTTATGCAACTCGATAATGACGGATTTGTTGGTGCCTGTGAAGCTGATCAACGGTCAACCATGACCAAACTCCTCATGACATATCTCGCAGAAAGACCCGGCTTCATATCTGATCCGGTAATCGATACATCAAAAAACCAGATCATCTATGCTCATTGTATGGCATCAACCCATATGTTAGGACCTGATGGACCCGCCAATCCTTACCACATCCGTAATCATTCTGAAGACCGTAAGGGAGCATGCAACCGGTCTTTATTTCCGCTTGGCGGGATGACAACAACTATTCAGTTTGATCATAGAAAAAAACAGATCATTTTACACCAGGGAGTTGCAGTTGAAAATGTTGATGAAGACAAAGCCTGCCGCACTAAACTGGCTGTTGAAGTTAAAGGAGATATCAATAAACTTTTCAATTACTGGGACCAGTGGGGATGGCACAGGGTAACCTACTTCGGTGATTTGAAAAAGCCTGTGAATAACATTGCTGCATTAATAGGATTTGAGGTGGTGGAGGAAGCATAAGGGTTCTCGGTTAAGGGAAGAAGGCTAAGGCTAAGGCTGAGGCTGAGGTAGGTTGCAAGTTTCAGTTCTCAGGTTGCAAGTTACATGTTGCAAATTATGTGAGTGTTGTGTTATAGACCTGAAACGAATAAAACAAGTTTTGCCGGTTGTCAACCGGCAATCAATTATATAGCGGTTGGAATAGTAAACCCGGTTGTTAACCGGGGGGAGTTTATAT
>CAZGOR010000192.1:2361-7503 GCA_964527875.1 uncultured Bacteroides sp.
AATTATATAGCGGTTGGAATAGTAAACCCGGTTGTTAACCGGGGGGAGTTTATATGGCGGTTGGAATAGTAAACACAGTTGTTATCCGGGGGGAGTTTATATGGCGGTTGGAATAGTAAACATTGTTGTTAACCGGGGGAGTTTATATGGCGGTTGGAATAGTAAACACTGTTGTTAACCGGGGGAGTTTATATAGCGGTTGGAATAGTAAACACCGTTGTTAACCGTGGGAGTTGCTGGTGCAGTGTAAGTTTGAGCAATAGATGCGATTACTCATCTGATTATTTTAAGACATCGGACGTTTAGTATAAAAACTATTAAATCACCCTTATCTCAAAAATCTCCCTTCTGTCCAGCTCAAGCCAATACCTTATGGCCAATTCACGGATGGCCTGCCAGTATTCAGGTGTATCCGTTCCGTATAATGCAATAGCATTCTGCACATCTTTCCTGATTTGAGCTTTTATGTCCTGTTTTACATCAATCCTGATAGTTTTATTTTTGAAAGCAAACTCCGCTGCAGGTAAAGGATCAGAAGCATCAACAGATATTGTTCCGTGTCCGAGTGTAGCACCCGTACTAGCTTGCAATCCATCGTTCATGCAGCTGACAGGAGTAGTATAGCCTGCTAAACTTTTTACGATCAGTTCATCAATACCCACCCGGAAATATTCCCTCGCACGTAATCCCATCTTGGCTCCCACGATCGAATAAATGCCCAGGTGTTCATGGAACTCATTCGTAAAGACCACAATCCTCCATTCTTTCAATCCATGTCTCCGGATAATCTTTTCAACTGACGGTGATACATCATCTTCAAACAATCCGGGAAATACCGGGAATGTCCTGAAAAGGATACTTTTATCTTCTTTATCGCTGTCGAGTAATGAAAGTATCAGCGGTTGGAAATTCGTTCCCGGTATGGGCCGGATCTCTGTTATTTCAGCTTCTGTCATAACTTCGTTCTTGTTAAACCGTTCCGGGTAAGCAAGATAAATTGGAATACAATCGTCTGCCAGAGACAATCCCATGAAATGTTCCATCAGCTTTTGTTTATCCTTCCTATATAAGTCAAGGATGGCTTTAGCATAATCTGAATAAATAGTATCTAGTGCTGACACAAATGTTTCGTTAATTTTTAACGATGCAGAACCAGAATTTATAATATCCATTTTCATGGAGGAATCCATGATTTTCTCTGCAGCTGCAGGATTCAGGTTATAATTTAATCCATGTTCTGAATATCCTTCATCATACCAGTAAATTTTTCTGATTTCATCCAATAGTCCTGAATTGTTATCCAGTGCTTCTGCGATATTTGTCAATGGTCCCAGCGCAAGATAATCAACAGGCATTTCTTCCAGTCCAACAGCCTGATTGATCAATTCAACTGCGGTTAATCCGTTATTTGTCACTGAAGATCCATTTTTACCCCATGAAAGGTTGGAGGCAAATGACCGGCATTCGGGAGGGTTGTCCAAAAATGATCTGCCGGCCGCGACGGGAATCCCTTCATGACCAAACCTGTTAAGCAATGCAATGAGTCTTATCCGGGTTTCTTCAGGAACCAAAACACCATCTGTAGTTGTAATAGCAATGACTTCAATCTCATGATCTGCCAGTATCATGCAGATAGCTCTGAAGTCATCTACTCCGCCGTCTGTATCGATGATAACATGGTACCTGGCTTTGTAATGGGGATAATTATACTGAACCGCGAAAATGTTCAGGATAAATATGATCAGTAAGAATTTTATGAATTTCATTTTATTCTTTTTCATACTTTAGATTTACTCCTCCAAATAGGATTATTCCCGGCATCGGGTAACCATTATTGATCTGATATTCCTGGTTGAGAAAATTATCAGCATTGACAAATACATTCAGATATTTATTGATCCGATATCCTATCCTTACTCCCAGAAGGTTATAATCTTTTTCCACAATGCTTATCTCTCCGTTATTGTCCTGATTATAAAGATTAAATATATTCTGTAGTTTCATATTAAAACTAAATTTTTTATACATATAGTTGCCGGAGAAATAAAGACTGTGTTCGGGTGTTGCAGGCAAAGGAGTTTTCATATCAATAAAGCTGTAATTGGAATGAAACCTCAGGTTTTCAAACGGCTGATATTCCCATGTTAATTCTATACCCTTATTATTGAACGTACCCGTATTTTTATACTGAGGTGGTGGTGGTGCAGTTGGAGGGACAAGGACGATCATATTATTACCATCACATATATATGCAGTCAGTTCCGTTTTCATTTTCTGCTTCATCCATTCCTGTGTCCAGCTGATTTCATAATTAACCATCTCTTCAGGTAATAATGCCTCATTAGCAGGTGGAAACAGGTATAATTCACGAATGGAAGGCGGACGATAACCTTTCGAAACGGATGCTTTCAATGATGTGCCTGAAAGGATATTCAATGCCATGCCGGCCTGTGGGATCCATTCATTGCCATATGTTTTGCTCATGTCATAACGAATCCCGGTATTCAGGATCATATTTGATAAAATATTCTGTTGTATAAACGCATATAAAGCGTTATTAGTCATACCTACCCACCGGTCATTAGCATCAGAAAGAATAAACTGGGGTGGCATGATCACATTTCCTTCATCATCCCTGATGACTGTTGTGATCGGACTACCCTTACCTCCATATTTCATGAGGTCATACCCGACTGTAAGAGTATTACCGTGAAATAACTTCAAACCCTGATAAAACATCAGTCCGTACATTTCATCATTCGAATGCCAGCCATCAGTGATATCATGGTCTCCAAAATTATAGAATAACTTCAGTGCCCCTTCAGAAACGGAAAAATTGTCCTCTAAAGATATTGCAATTTTCCCTCTGAGGATATCGATCCTTTCACCCACCGGTCCACTTACAGGTCCGGGATCAGCTGTTTTATATCTGGCAGTATTGAAATCGGCAAATACTTTCAAATGCTCGTTTATCTCATACCCTGTTTTAACATATCCATTTGTAATCTTGAAATCTGAACTGTCCCTATGACCATCCGTACGGTCATGATTAATACTGGCAAAAATACTGAAGCCCTTTTTCCTGAATCCTGCAGTACCCATGTATTTCTGTGTATTATAGGATCCATACATAACACGGCCCCCGGCAGTTATTCCATCCTTCTTCTGTTTTCGGGTTATAATATTTATAACACCCCCAAATGCATTTGAACCGTACAGTATGGAAGCTGGTCCACGGATGACCTCCACGCGTTCAGCATCTGATGTAACATAGGCGTCGGGAAGGTGATGTCCCATCATTCCCATAAACTGGGGATGACCATCAATCAGGATCAATACCTGTGTGGTCGGATTGCCTCCCAATCCGCGAAGATTTATCTGACCGGCGGCACCATCTGCAACTCCAAAACCGGTCACCCCCCTCTCTGTCACAAATAATCCCGGAATTTGCTCACTTAGCGCAGGTAATAAGGCAGACTCATTGGTCTCTTCAAGTTCCTGCCGTGTTAATACAGAGACAGTCATGGGTATATTTTTCCTTGCAACTTCAACTTTGCTTCCGGTTACAACAACTTCTTCTATTTCAATTGTATCAGTAGTGATTGATTGACCAATAAGGCTCAATGACCAGAGTATCCATAATCCAGTAATGCAATATTTTTTCATATAGTGTTACGTTTTTTATAAAAGTAACACAATTATATAAAATATTTATACAATACTGAAAAAGAACGGTCTTTTTATTAAACAGATTGATATTTGTTTAACCAATCAGATCAGATATCTCGGTGGCCCTCAATGAAAACGCTGCGTTCCCTGCCTGCCGGCAGGCAGGTCTGTATTTAATAATTGAAAAAATTATGAAGATTCTTATTTGAAAAAGATATTTATAAATAAATTTAACCGCAAAGTAGGCAAGGGGAGTTTCACCCCAAGCCTTTCACAGAACCGGACGTGAACCTCTCAGCTCATCCGGCTCCTATTTTCCAGCCGTAGTTGAACGGTTTCGTTTTACTCATTAAGTTCCTCCTAAATTACTTTAGTTAACTTATTCGTGAAACAGGACAATACAACCCCTTCGCTCCGCCCTCATTACAAGAGCTTCTTCACTACTACGGATCAGTCCGCCATCCAACAACGCTTCGGTATTATCAGCCTCCCCTGTCTTTAATTATTCCCATATTTATTATATATTTAGTCGTCCTGAAACTTCAGGACGCAAACAAAGGACACCAAGAATATCACAAAGAACCCAAAGGTTTAGAATTAATTTCTTTGAGTTCCTTTGTGGCAACCTTAGTGTACCTCTGTGGTTTAAAAAAATTAAGAAATTCAAAAAGATTAATTTAAACAATTTGTAATAATCTTTAAGGTACGCATTTTTATGATGAACTATAAAAATTAATAAACACATAAATTTCTCAAGTATCTCAAAATAAATATGCTTTCAAAAACTAAAAGTTACACACACTGATTTACAAATTGAGACTAAATTTTTATTTTCACTAACAATAAATAATATCTCACAAACATGTCCGGAACAATAAAATTTCTTTGTTTATGGATAGTAATTCTGGGCATCCCATTACCAGGATTATCCCAAAAACTTTTAAAAAAGGAAGAGGCACAAAAGGCATTTGAATATCTTAATGAGGTTCGCCAGGATCCTTCAGCTTTCAGTCAGGAAATCGGTGTGGATCTCAGTTATGTTCAACCCACACCCGAACTTAATTGGAACAAGGAGCTGGCACATGCTGCTGAAATGAAAGCCTTGGATATGGCCCGGCGTAATTATTTTGGTCACGTCGATCCTGAAGGATACGGGATGAACTATTGGATTGTCAGGACTGGCTATAAATTGCCTGATGACTGGATAAAAAATAAATCAAGCAATAATTTTGAATCCATTCAGGCCGGGTTATCAAACGGAAAAGATATTATTATGAGCCTGATTTTTGACGAAGGCACCAATCCTCCGGGACACAGGAATCATTTATTGGGGATTGAATCATTCTGGAGTAACTGCACGGATATTGGAATTGGTATTGCCAGTAATCCTGATTCAGAGTATAGATTTTACACATGTATTCTTATAGCGAAGCATGATTTTTAGGGGCATGGTGCATGGAGCATGGAGCATGG
>CAZGOR010000193.1:0-7472 GCA_964527875.1 uncultured Bacteroides sp.
CTCCATGCTCTATGCTCCATGCTCTATGCTCCATGCTCCCAGCTCCATGCTCCCAGCTCCATGCTCCATGCTCCCAGCTCCATGCTCCATGCTCCATGCCTCTTTTAATTTTTTATTTCATTCCAAGTTTTTCTCCTTTTTTTAAAACCTGAATCATTTCTTTTAATCTTCTTATCCTTGTTTCTTCTTTTTTTGCATCCATAATCCATCCGATATACTGACGCTGATAAGAAGGTGCAAGGTTATTAAAAGCAGTTTCAGCTTTGTGATTTGTTGAAAGTGATTTGTTTATAAATGAAGGAATTTCCAGTTTCTTTTTCGAAGATTGAGTAATATCGGGAAGAAGACCATGTTCTTCTGCATATTTATAAAGAGCAAGTCCTTTTGGAGTCATTTTCCCGGCTTTGATCATTTTGTTTACCCTCCTGACATTAAGTGCTGACCATTTACTTTTTTCTTTTCTTGGTGTAAATTTTCGTACATATTTTTCATTATCAATACGTTTGACGATACTGTCAATCCATCCAAAGCACAGTGCTTCCTCAATGGCATCTTCATAGGGTAGGTTAGATTTTCCAGTATGGCTCTTGTAAAATATAAGCCAGATTTCAGATAATTTTTCTCCATTTGTTTCAAGCCAGCAACACCAGTCTTCTCTGTTAGACACATATAATTCATTTTGATCCTGCATTCCGATTGAAGGTTTAAGATTTACAATACTGACTGGATTTAACTAGATCATAAAAATGATATATAAACTCATAATCCTTTGTTTTTCAAAGATATAAAAATATTATTTATCATAGAAATGTAGAGTTCAATATGAGTCGTGCTTTTTGTTATTTTTGAACAATAAAGCTAAACCGTCTGACATAACTCAAAGTATATATTATTGAACTCATTCTCATGAAACTATTCAAAATTTCATTCTGTTTGATAATTCTTCTTATTTCAGGATGTACAGAAAATAAAAATTATCAGATTATTATTTCTGCCGGGGCAGACAAGGCTGAAATACTGGCTGCAAAGGAAGTCAGGCGGTACATATATCTCAGAACGAATGAATTCTTACCTATTATTCAAACCGATTCTCCATCACAGATTATGACCAGTATTATTATAGCGACAAAAAATCAGGAATTGTTAACAAATATCTATGACTTACATTCTTTAGATTATAAAAATCTCAAAGAACAGGAATTCATTCTTCAATCTTATACTGATGGCAGGGAAAGGAGCCTTTTTATCATTGGAGGAGGTTCTGCAGGAGTCCTTTATGGTGCATATCAGTTTGCAGAAGAAATGGGAATCAGGTTTTATCTTGATGGAGACGTTGTTCCTGATCATAAACAGCCGTTGACTATTCCGGTTTTGAATGATAGATCGGGTCCGTTGTTTGAATTAAGGGGTATACTGCCTTTCCATGACTTTCCTGAAGGGCCTGACTGGTGGAATCTTGATGATTATAAGGCTATCATCGGGCAGTTGCCTAAACTAAAGATGAATTTTATTGGATTTCATACGTACCCGGAACATCAAATTTATCCTTCAGGCAGTTACCAGGCTGAACCCCTGGTATGGATCGGACCGGAGAAAGATATCCATGCGGATGGTACAGTTACTTCTGCATATCCGGTATTGCATTTTAATATAGGCGACAATACCTGGGGTTATCTTCCCGGGAAAACCGGTGATTATCATTGCGGGGCAGCACAGCTATTTGAACAGGATTACCATGGAGCTGAATATATGATGAATACTTCACAATGGCCCCGGATTCCGGAAGAAAACATCAGGATATTCAACCAGGTAGGAGCGCTACTGAAAAATGCCTTTTCCTTTGCAGAACAATTGGAAGTGAAAACCTGCCTGGGTACAGAAACACCTCTCATCATACCGGACAGTCTCCGGGTCAGGTTGAGAGAAGATGAAATGATGACAGGAAGTGATACTGTAAAATATCTATACAAAGGTGTTTTTCAGCGTATTATAAAAACCCATCCATTGGATTACTATTGGTTTTGGACACCTGAAGGCTGGACCTGGAGTGATGTTTCTGAAGGACAGGTCAGAAGAACTGAGGAAGACCTGTTATGTGCAGTGGATGCTGCAGAAGAAATCGGTGTTCCATTTTCTCTTGCTACCTGCGGGTGGGTATTGGGCCCACCTGGTGACAGGACACGATTTGATCAGATATTACCTGAAGATATTCCTTTTAGCTGCATTAACCGTGAAGTTGGTTTTTCACCCGTTGAGCCATCCTTTGCAAACCTGACCGGTAGGTCCGGATGGGCTATACCATGGCTGGAAGATGATCCGGCTCTGATTTCCCCGCAATTATGGGCCGGGAGAATGAGAAAAGATGCTGCGGATGCCATGAAATATGGCTGTGATGGACTGATGGGTATTCATTGGAGAACAAAAATATTGGGACCCAATGTGTCTGCTCTTGCCAGAGCTGCATGGAAACAGGAAGAATGGGCTGAAATGGCAGGTGATTCATCTCTTCGTGATCTGCCGGTTGTTGACTTTTATAAGGATTGGGCAAGAATACAATTCGGTCCTGAAGTATCTGATAAAATCGCTCAAATTTTTATTTCCCTGGATGGCGGGCCATTATTTGACAGGGAACAGCATCCTGCACGACAGGCAAATCTCTACAGGACATCTGACTGGCAAAGAGGGCCTGGTGGTGTGATCATTAACAGTCAGCTATGGGATACAGTGAAAAAGAATTTTGATTTTGTTGATTCCCTGTCGGCAATCCGTTCCGGGATATCAGGTAAAGGAAACCTGGAGAGGTATGATTACTGGTTGAATACCTTTTTATTTGCCAGGTCAACAGCCCGGTTTGGTTGTGTGATGGGACAGATTAATAACACTATATTCAGGATGCGGGATAAATTAAATGAATCCCAGATACAAAAATTTGTTGAACTGAATGTATTACCTATGCGGATCGAGGCAGCGAGGATATGGGAAGAAATGATGTATTATTTACTGCAAACTGTCAGTACAACAGGAGAATTAGGAACAATTGCCAACCTTGAGCAGCATAACCTGGGCTTGCTGCAGGTCTTAAATAAACATGACAGTTTGATCATCCATGAGATGGGCAGGCAGCTTCCCTCCGGGGCAGAATTATCAATGGAATATCACGGTCCCTTAAGAATCATCGTGCCAAACAGACGTAATCTTCTTGAAGAGGGTGAAGATTTAAACCTCAAAGTCATTCTTTTATCCGGTGAACCTGTTAATAAAGCATTTTTTTGCTGGAGATCTCTTGATGAAGCATTTTCTATCCGGATATTTCACGGGATAAAAAGATTCACTAAAACTCCCCTGGAACATGTCAACAGAAGTGTGTATAAGGTGATGCTCTCTTCAGAAGTGCTGATGGACAAGGATTTTGAATATTATATAGAAGTGGATGCAGCTTCGGGTGGTAAAACATATTACCCCGCAACTGCACCAGAAATAAACCAGACAGTGGTAATTATACCAGGGTTATAAAAGGTTTAAAGTAATCCTGAAATACCCATGATTCCGGCAATAGCCATTACTATTGTAAATAGTAGAATGACTGTAAGGATGATATTGTTTTTCAGATTTGTTGTATCAGTACCCATAATTGATTTCCTGTTATAAATAATGAGCATCAAACCCAATACCAGAGGAGTTGCAATGACTGTCAGGGCCTGAGATGCAATCATAATCAGGACAGGTCTTCCACCAAAAATCGGAACGACCAGTCCGAGGGAAACACCAAAAAGCACAAGCAACCGGGTACTGGTTGATTTCATATTTCTCGGCTTGTTGTTGAAATCTGCAAAGAGCCAGGGTGCCAGTAATATGATCGGAAAAAGTGAGGATAAGCCCGCACTTACTATACCTGCAACAAAGATTGAAGTGGCGAATCTTCCGGCCAGGGGTTCCATCAGCTTAACCATATCAATGGCATTGTCTACTCTGAGTCCCAGGGGGTGCAGTGTGCCTGCTGCTGAAGCCATGACGGCAACACTTAGGATAAACATCATGGATACAGAGATTAATGCATCTTTCCTTTCATTTTTCAGATCATCTTTTTTCCATCCTTTTTCCTGAACCAGGATAGATCGGACAACATATAGAATAGCTCCCATGGTTGTCCCGACCATCCCTGCCATGATTAACAGTGCGTCCTTTTCCCTGGGCATGCTGGGAACCAGACCTGAGATGATTTCATCAGGTGAAGGCACAACTATAAACATGGAAAAGATGAAGCATATTCCCATCAATCCGACAAAAACAACCAGGATCTTTTCGAATATCCTGTGTTGTCCATTCCAAAAGAGATAATATAACAGCGCTCCAAAAATGAGTGTGGTGATCAGGGGATTGAAACCTTTACCAGAACGTGTTAAAGGTTTTGACCATTCCTCTACAACCTGTGTTACAACAGACATCACTCCCATACAGGATACCCACTCGCTGAAAAGAAGTGACGCAAGTACGATCAGGCTGATAAATACACCGAAATATTTTCTGAAACTGAAAAGTATGGTATTACCTGTTATGGCAGTATAACGGC
Organism: uncultured Bacteroides sp.; assembly: GCA_964527875.1. GTDB lineage: Bacteria > Bacteroidota > Bacteroidia > Bacteroidales > SM23-62 > LJUQ01. The sequence goes on from CAZGOR010000193.1 coordinate 4,571, forward strand.
CAAAAAGCATTATTAAAAAATAAGTAAAAATACAGGATAATAATAAGGGCCAGATCATACTCATACCGTAAGCTGCTCCTGAAGAGGCCATCGTGGTGATGCTTCCGGTACCAATGTTATATCCGATTAAAAAGATACCTGGAGCGATTGACGCAAGAAAAATACCTATTTTTCGGAACATGAATTTTATTGTAAAAATCCGGTTCTTTAATGCAAACGAAGATATTAATAATATAGAGTGACCGGTATTTTCACCCACAAATTTTTTTTGTAAATTGGATCAATATTTGTATTGGTAATCCCTGATGATATATGGATATTCATATGGTATTAATATGGATCATTATAACAATTAATTCTACAGAACCTTTCCAGACTCAAGCGCCGCGTGTTTCTGTAAATGATCTGTTTGTATTATATAATTCAGATATTGCCCGTGTAAAAAATTTTATGGTAACGAAGGGATTTAAACTTAGTTATGACGGAGAGAAATTTGGTAAGGTACAATTCTATCAATGGTATCACGGAAGAACCTCACATAATGCTGATGCATTTATGCAAAGATATATTCCCGATCACACAGAAAAAAACAACTGGTTTGATGATTGTCTCGAATATATTGTATACAGTGCAGATGAGTTCCGGAAAATGAAAAGACATTGTGAATTGATTAAGATGAAATTAATAAGTTCGGGGCAGAAAGATTTTACTTATGACGATTCTTACATTCGTGATCCGGGAACATTCTATATCTATCAGAACGACAGATTCTGGGTGCATTTTAATATTGTTCAGGAAGATGATAAGATTGCATATAAAGTGCTGGTAAGGAAGAACCCGGAGTAGAAGAGTGGAATACTGGAATAAGAGGATTTTATTGTCCTGAATTCAGTTGATACTTTATGTTAATAAATATTGATTATTATTTCATGTTCTACTCCATGCTCTATACACCGTACACCATGCCCCATGCACTATGCTTCTTAAGCCAACCAGTGAATAAAATAATATAATATAGCTGCAATGATAGCTCCTGCGCATGGACCAAAAAATGGCACCCATGAATATGACCAGTCACTATCCCTTTTATTTTTCATTGGAAGGAATGCATGAACCAGCCTGGGACCAAGATCGCGGGCAGGATTGATTGCATAACCGGTAGTGCCGCCGAGACTCAGGCCAATTGCAAAAACCAGCAGGCCTACTGGTAGTGCTTCCAGTGAGCCAAGACCAACTTTTGCATTTTCAATGCCTTCAATTTCAAGTTCGGGCAGATTAATAAATAAAACGGCGAAAACAAGCACGAATGTTCCGATGGTTTCGGAGAGGAAATTGTTTGGAAGCTTCCTGATATTTGGTATCGTACAGAAACAAGCCATTTTTGCATCGGGATCTTCAGTGGCTATAAAATGATAGCGATAGAATGCATACACAAGGTATGCGCCAACCATTGCACCAATTATCTGTGAAAGGATGAATGGCACAACTTTTACCCATTCAAATAATCCGGCTAAGGCCAGTCCCAGTGTGACAGCCGGATTAATATGAGCTCCGCTTATGGGTCCGACTACAAAAACTGCGATGAAGACTGCCATACCCCATCCGGTTGTAATAACAATCCAGCCGGAATTCTCACCCTTGGTGTTTTTGAGTAATACATTAGCCACGACACCATTTCCTAGAAGGACGAGAATCAGTGTTCCTAGAAATTCTGCGAAATATTCGTACATGATATTTGTGATTGATTGGTTAAGATTATCTTAATTCAAAAAATATTAGTTCTTCATAAGCCATTGGCATTTTTTCAATTGTTGATTCAGTAGTTAGTTCAGTTGTTAATTCAATAGTTAATTCAGTTGTTGTTCGGTCAGTTGAATGCGTCTTTAGGATCAAGTCATTCCGAAGGAGCGAAGCGACTGAGGAACCTCCCCGGATCTGACAAAATCGCCTGTCAAGAGTCGTTATCATTTCTTCTCCAGCGGTTTGATTGATTTATCATGATCCAAATCCTGGATAGTTATTATCGACCGGGAGTTCCCTCATCGCTGTCGCTCATCGGGATGACTTGTTTCTTTCTATGTTATTTAAAAGCCGAGAACCGACAACCACCGTGAAATACTCTCCTTTGTCACATTTCACGTTGTAAACCGAGAACCGGGAACCAATATGGTCCGGTTGACAACCCTGCCTGCCGGCAGGCAGGCGTACTTTTCTGTATCGCCCAACGTGATTGAAACTACCAATTGGCAATCGGTAGAACTTTCAAAACTTTACACTTTCATACATTCAAACTATCACACTTTTTATTCCTTAGCTTTAGGCTTAGCATTATTACTACAACGACCACTGCAACCCTGCAACCTTGTGACTTTGCGATCATTGCGACCACTGAAACAACTGTGGCCAATGAAACAACTACGACCAGTAAAAAAATACGACAATTGAGACACCTGCGACCACTGCGACCATATTCCCTTAGCTCAACACATACCCTTCTGCTAATTCATTATATTGTCTCAATTGATCCCCGATCCATTCTTCATCATATCCAAGCTCTTTTGCCATCAAACGGGCTGTTTCAGGTGCAATGTGCATGCTTTCCCTGGAATCCAGGAATAATGCACGGGTTCTTCGGGCAAGGACATCTTCTAAAGTGCAGGCCATTTCTTCCCTGACAGCCCAGATAATATGACTTTTCCTGATCTTTAATTTTTCACTTATAAAGCCTGATAATTCTTTTGATTCGTTTTCAATATTCTCCACTTCGGGCAGATCCGATCCGTAAGTACTGGAAGGATTAACACCTGATTCAAGATGAGCATCATAGCCATGGAGAAACAAAGAAGATGTGGTACAATTATGTGCTGGTAGTTTTGCCGTTTTAATGGCTGCATTTACAGTA
>CAZGOR010000194.1:0-7347 GCA_964527875.1 uncultured Bacteroides sp.
TGATATTACTGAAAGTTCAGCAGAGGATATCCCTTCTGTTCAGATTGGAGACCCTTTTATGGAAAAGTTATTGCTGGAAGCTACGCTGGAACTGCTGAAAACAGGTGCTGTAATAGGTATGCAGGATATGGGTGCAGCCGGGATCATTTGCTCCACCTCAGAGATGTCTGCGAAAGGCGGGCATGGAATGCGGATTAATCTTGATAGGGTACCTTTGAGACAGACCAATATGGAAGCCTGGGAGATCCTTCTTTCGGAGTCGCAGGAAAGAATGCTTGTAGTTATTGAAAAAGGAAGGGAGAAAGAGGTTGAAAAGATTTTTGATAAATGGGATCTCAATTGCCAGATCATTGGTGAAGTCATTGAAGATGATAAGCTTGAATTTTGGATGCATAAAAAGCTGATGGCAGAAGTACCTGCCTCTTCGCTGGTGCTGGGTGGAGGAGCACCGCAGTATGACCGTGAATATAAAGAACCTTCCTATTACCGGGAATCCAAATCTTTTAATATAGATAACGTGCCGGAACCTGCAGATATCAAAGAAGTAGCCTGTTCACTCGTTGAACATCCCAATATTGCATCCAGGAGATGGGTTTATGAGCAATATGATACAATGGTGCGTACAAATAATATGTCAACGAATTTTCCGTCCGATGCCGGGATCGTGAATCTTAAGGATACTAAAACGGCACTTGCACTGACGACCGATTGTAATTCCAGGTATGTCCATGCTGATCCCAGAACAGGGGCCATGATCGCGGTTGCCGAAGCCGCAAGGAACATTGTTTGCAGTGGGGCCAAACCTCTCGCTATCACCAATTGCCTGAATTTTGGTAATCCATACAATCCTGAAGTATACTGGCAGTTTGTTGAAACTGTCAGGGGAATGGGCGAAGCTTGCAGAAAATTTGATACACCTGTGACAGGTGGTAATGTGAGCTTCTACAACCAGGTAACAATCAATAAAAAAACAATACCGGTTCATCCAACCCCCACTATCGGAATGCTGGGTCTTTTAAAAGATAAGAACAACCATATGACAATGGCATTTAAGGAGAAGGGCGATATGATATTTCTTGTTGGAAAATCAGTAAATGATATCTCATGTTCAGAATACCTTTATTCCTGGCATAATATTAAAAAAAGTCCTCCCCCTGCTTTCGATCTTGATTTTGAATTTCTGATCCAGGATGCTGTGAAGGGACTGATTCAAAATCACCTGATCCGTTCTGCCCATGATGTGTCGGATGGGGGCCTGTTTATTACCCTGGTGGAATCTGCCATGCCACATGATCTGGGCTTCGACATTACTTCCCCTGCAGAAATCAGGAGAGATGCATTCCTATTCGGCGAAGCACAAAGCAGGATAGTAGTGTCAGTTGATCAATCAAGAGAAACAGATTTCATTGATTTCATGATGGGGAAAGAACTGCCTTTTTCCACACTTGGTCACGTTACTAAAGGAGAACTGCGGGTCGATGATCTCTCCTTTGGTTTTATCAGTGATATTAAAAAAGTTTATCTTACGGCACTTGAAAAAAAGATTGAAGGATAATATATGCCCTCAGGATTGGAGAATCAACTACACCACTGTAGCAGGATACTAATTACAAAATAAAATTCGTTTGATAGACAACAATTAATAAACTTCATTGAAGAAAAGCCTTATTATAATACTGCTTGCTTTAAACATCCTGCCTCTCAATGGCCAAATCAAAAAGGTCCAGAATGATCCCGGGTATGATTTTAAATGGATTCACTTTGGGTTTACTGTTGGTCTCAATACCATGGATTTCGGGATCAGGAGACCGGCAGATCCCTATGTATTTGCTGATGTCAGTAAAATATCACCGGGTTTCCAGGTAAGTATCGTTTCCGATCTTCGTCTTGGAGAATATTTTTCACTCCGGTTCCTGCCGGGAATAACATTTGGACAGAGAACACTCTATTTTTATAAAAATGATACGCTTTTTGACAGGAAAATGCAGATTGAATCCAATTTCCTTGATTTCCCTCTGCTTGTTAAATATAAATCGAAAAGGGTCAATAACTACAGACCCTATTTTGTTGCCGGAGGAACAATCCGTCATGACCTGGCAGCCAGGAAAGAATATGAAACAGATACAGATATTTACGTCAGGCTGAAAAGGTTTGATGTCTATTTTGAATTTGGTTTCGGTATCGATTACTTTCTGCAGTATTTTAAATTTTCTACCGAACTGAAGCTTTCTGCAGGACTGCGAAATGTTCTTGTGAATGAACCTGCGTCCGGATTCCCCCAGTATGTCAATTCCATCGACAGACTCAATTCATACGTTGTCATGTTGTGTTTTCATTTTGAATGAAAACAGGGATTTTTTAATTCATGCTGAGCCGCATTACGGCTCAGCATGAATTGTTAACAATTTGATAACCTTCTCCTTCTGAATTCCGAACAGATAATAGCTGCTGCCTGGGCAATATTTAGTGAGTCGGGTTTATTTTTTGATGAGAAAGCAGGTATATTTAATCTGGTGCGAATGTATGGTTTGATTTTATCTGATATGCCCTGCGATTCGTTTCCCAGTATGATCAGTCCCGTTGACTCTAATTGTTGGGTATAAATATTTACACCGGAGAGAAATGTTCCATATATGGGCAATTCGGTTTTATGATAAAAGTATTTAAGGAATGGGTTGATATCTGTATAGAAAACCCTTACTGATAAAAACGATCCCATGGTTGACTGAATGGTTTTCGGGTTATAGAGATCGGCTGAATCAGGTGAACATATTATATCGGGAATGCCATACCAATGAGCAATACGCACAATAGTCCCAAGATTACCCGGATCCTGGACTGTATCAATTACCAGTGTCAACTCTGACAACAGAGAATCCGGATCTAATTTAAATTCAGGTATTTTTACCAATACTAAAGCTTCATTAGGAGTGCTTAGAAAGGATATTTTTTTCAAATCCTGGTCTGTAATCTCAAAGACAGTATAATTCCCGGTTAATATATTCCTGTTATGATATAGCCACCCGGGAGATGCAAAGAGAGAATGAATAAGAAATTTGTTATTTTCTTTTGCAGCAGCAGACACAAGCTCTTTTATAACTTTATCTCCTTCAACAACAAAAAGGCCATATTTGTCCCTGAATTTTTTGTGTTTAAGAGACCGTATCAGTTTGATCTGAGCTTTAGATAGCATACCGGGTTATTTTAAGTTGCTGGTTATAAGTTCAAGACAACAAGTTGCAAGGTTATAGGGTCGCAATTGTAACAATTGTGAGTTGTGAGGAATGGATGGAGAGTATTGAGTTATGAATGCAGAATTCATTCTGTTGCGTTTGATATCAATTGCCGTCAGCTTTAGCTGACGGAAAAAAGATCACAAGGTTACAATTGTCGCAAGGATCACAAGGTCACAAGTGTGAGTTTGGAGTGGTGAGTGAGGTCGGGAGTTAAAAGTTACAAGTTAAAATGTAATGATTACTGTTGGTGAAGTTAATTATATTTGTTTAAAATTATTTTATATTGCTTTCACAACAGAACATATTCATCTTTATTAAGCGATATTATATATCTTTCTTTACACTGGTTATCGCATTTTTACTTTATTCCTGCAGCAGTACCAAGCATATACCGGAGGACAGCTATCTGCTGAGCAGTTCTAAGGTTGTGACGGATAATAAAGAGGTTGATAAGAAGGAGATGGAAACATATATTCGTCCAAAACCGAACAAAAGAGTCCTTGGAATTAAACTTTACCTTGGTTTATATAATCTTTCGGGTAAAAAAGATAACCGTATTAACAACTGGCTGCAAAAGATCGGTGAGGCGCCCGTTTTATGGGATGAATTTGAGATCGAGAAGAACAGTAGCCGGTTGAAATTATACCTCAAAAACAGGGGATATTATTATGCTCACGTTGATGATACAACCAGATTTAAGAAAAAAAAGGCAAAGGTGAGGTATGATATTGAAACAGGGGAACCTTATATTATTCATCAAATCAACTATGAATTCAAGGATACAACTATCTGTGACCTGGTTCTTGCGGATACTGCCAATTCACTTCTGGAACGTGGTTCGCCGTTTGATGTAGATGTACTGCAAGAGGAAAGATTGCGGATTGAGAATTTACTGAAGCTGCATGGCTATTTTAATTTCAACAAGGATTATATTCTTTTTCAGGCCGATAGCCTGAGAAACAAAATGCAGGTTAATCTTTCTGCAACATTTAATCAGTATCAAATTCAGAATCCGGAAGGTACTAACATACTGCAAGTTCCTCACCGACAATACAGGATCAGGAATGTATATGTATTTCCGGATTTCAACCAGAAAGAAGCGTTGGCTAACTTTGAACAATATTTAAACCGTTTGAATGAGAGAACATACAATAATTTCAAGCTTTTATATGAAGGACACCTTGATATTAATCCGGAAGTTGTTACACAGTCGATCTATATTATTCAGGGGAATATGTATCATATTGATGATGTACAGGAAACCTATCACCATTTATCTTCACTCAGGATCTTCAGATTAGTTAATATTTATTTTGAGGAGGTGGATTCATATTATGTATATCATCAGGAAGAATATCCCCTCGATTGTTATATTCAGCTCTCGCCCAGCACCCTGCAATCCTATACTGTTGAGCTGGAAGGAACGAACTCTTCGGGTAATGTTGGTGCGGCAGGAAATATCAGTTATCAGCACAGGAACCTTTTTGGGGGAGGAGAAAATCTGAATGTAAGGATTAAAGGAGCAATTGAGTTTCTGAGGAAGATTGATTCCACACAGGTACAAAAACTGAAAGGTATTGATGAGCTGTATGAAGCTGGTATTGATGCAAGAATCACCCTGCCACAATTCCTTTTACCTGTTAATACTGAAAATTTTATCCGTAAATATAATCCCAGAACACGAATCACCCTTGCTGGAAATATACAGAAAAGGCCCGATTACACCCGTGGCATTCTCAATGCAGGCTTTGGTTATACATGGAGTACCTCGCCATATGTATCGCATATCATCAATCCTCTGGATATCAATTTTGTCAAAATGTTGAAGATTGATTCTGTATTTCGGGAGGATATCCGGGGTACCTACCTTGAGCACAGTTATGAAGATAAACTGATCACTGCATTAAACTATAGTTTTATTTATAATAATCAGGATATTAAAAAGTTAAAGAATTATCTGTTTCTGAGGATTAATGCTGAACAATCCGGTAACTTACTATCCGGAATGTACGCGATTGTAAGTTCACCAAATGAGGATGGCCGTTATGAGATCATGAAGAACGAATTTGCACAGTATCTGAAAGGTGATATTGACCTGAGATATTACCAGATTGTGGATGACAAGACAAGTTTTGTATATCGTGTTTTCATGGGTGTAGCACGTCCATATGGGAATTCTGTTGCGATACCGTTTGAAAAACAATATTTTACAGGAGGTGCAAACGGTATAAGGGCATGGCCGGTCAGAAATCTCGGTCCCGGAACTTACCGGGAGACCCGCAGTGTTTACCCCAATGCCACTGCTGACATCAAACTGGAAGCTAATTTCGAATACCGCTTTAAGCTTTTCTGGATACTGGAAGGTGCACTATTTGCAGATGCAGGAAATATATGGGCAATCCGTAAGGATGATAAGCGTGAAGGTACCGTTTTCAACTGGAACACTTTTTATAAGCAAATAGCTGTCGGGACAGGAGTTGGTTTACGAATGGATTTTTCATTCTTTATATTTCGCATTGATCTTGGCTTGAAGGTAAGAGATCCGTCACTTCCTTCCGGTCCCCAATGGGTTATTCTGAACCGGCCCGATAAGAATTATAAATATACAAACTTTCATGTTGCTATCGGGTATCCGTTTTAGTTCAGTAATTAGTTCAGTTGTTAATTCAATAGTTCATTCAGTAGTGGTTCATAATTTATTGTTAAATTGTTAAACTGTTAAATTGTTATTAAAGAGAAGTGTAAAAATTTTAAAATATCCATTATGAGCGAAGTAGTCACATTTGGTGAAGTGATGTTGCGGCTGTCGACACCTCGTTTTGAACGGTTCAGCCAGGTTAAATCATTTGAAGCCAGTTTTGGTGGCGGTGAGGCAAATGTAACTGTTTCATTAGCCAATTATGGCATTGGTATTTCGTATGTGAGCCGTTTGCCCAAAAACGACATAGGCATGGCTTGTCGTATGGAATTGGACAGGTATGGTGTCTCTACTAAAGACATACAATATGGTGGAGACCGTTTGGGGATATATTTCCTTGAAGCAGGTGCCGTGACCCGTCCAAGCAAAGTGATTTACGACCGTGCCGGTTCGGCTTTTTCAGGTGTTACCAGGGGTATGTTCGACTGGGACACTATTCTGAAAAGTGCCAGTGTATTCCACTGGACCGGCATTACGCCTGCAGTATCGCAGGGAGCTGCTGATACCTGTCTGGAAGCTATTCAGGTTGCCAATAAATTGGGAGTAACAGTGACATGTGACCTTAACTACCGGAAAAAACTATGGAAGTATGGCAAAAAGGCTGGTGAAGTGATGCCTGAACTGGTAGCCGGTTGCGATGTGGTACTTGGCAATGAAGAAGATGCTGAAATGACGCTGGGCATAAAACCCGAAGGTGTTGACGTAACAACCGGTTATATTGAGGCCGAAGCTTACCGCAGCGTATCGAAACAGATCATGAAGAATTATCCCCGTGTACAAATGGTAATTACCACACTCAGGGGGTCGGTAAGTGCAAGTCACAATACATGGTCCGGTGTGTTATACAATGGCAAAGATCTATATATGGCTCCAACATACGACATTACTCATATCGTGGATCGTGTTGGTGGTGGCGACTCATTTATGGCAGGTTTGATTTATGGATTGTTGAATTACAAAGACGATTTTCAGCGAATGCTCAACTTTGCTACTGCCGCATCCTGTCTGAAACATACTATCCACGGTGACTTTAACCTGGTAACTGTCGAAGAAGTTGAAAAGCTGATGGGTGGCGATGTATCCGGCCGGGTGTCGAGATGAGATACATTTTTTAAATAAAACTGATAGTATTCTCATTCTATCTCACAGCAATTATCAGCTGGAAGCACTGGATGCATTGGATGGACATACCATCGGTCAATGGCCATGGAAAAGATCGGCAGCCGGTAATGCTACATTAAGCCACCTTAACCGGAATTTTATATTTGGGGGATATGTGAATAATGAACCAGTATTGATTACAGCCCAGGGATATAATCTTGTTAATCTGGGAGGGCTGTAATATTATCCTGCTCGCCCCGAATACTCGGGAAATTTTAAACCGGGGCATTCAATAATATAATTATTGCACCA
>CAZGOR010000195.1:0-7346 GCA_964527875.1 uncultured Bacteroides sp.
ATTAACCTGCATCCAGTCCTAATTCATATTTAACATTTTCAATAATATAAAAAAATATAATCAAAAACCACCTGATCTTAACCTGGCTGAAACCGATGATATAAACCTTCTTGATGCCTGTTTAAATGATATTGCTTTATTGATAAAAAAGTATTCCTGATCCTATATCTCACTTAGGAGTATGATTCCTCACTGTTTGTAGCATACTCTTGTTTCTTTTTACTATTTGCCGGACAACCATGACTAAAAGATATACCGTTAAACTCCATATAACAATCCAGTTTGCATGCGAGCTTCCAAGAAAGGGTGTATATCTCAAAACGGGTGTTATGATCAGCACCCCGGCAAAATATGCAAGAATTATTGGAAGATTTCTTTCGGCCAGTAACAATAAAGCCAATATTGCAATAAGAAGACGGTCAAAACTCAAGTCGGTATTGAAAACAATATAAAGGGCAACCGGAAGCAGTATCACTTCTTGCAGGGTTAGCCAACGTTTAACGGTTGCATATGCCATCAGAAGGTAAGTTCCCACGATGAGAATTTTCGGCAGACCTTTCCAAAATAATCCTGCCATATCCAAAGGGACAAAAACTGAATCATGCGTGGTAAAACTCCAACGTTCGGCTCTCCATTTATAGGCATTCAGACAATCCGGGAACCAGAATATATGAGATAATGCAAAAAGAATTGCAAATAGAAATCCCATTCCGATTAAATATTTAAGTTTCACTATCTTATTAAAGAACAGATAAGCAAGATAGAATGCGAAAACAAAGAGGCCAAGTCCCTTGAGAGATGCAAACAAAGCCAGGACCAGAGTCATCAGAAAGGGTTTGTTACGCAGCAGCAGACTTAACAATAGTAAAAAAATAAACCAGATCTTGTCTTCGATGGGTTTAAACCAGTAGGTCGTTATCAACGGATTGAGGGCTAGAAATATAAAAAAGATCAGTGGATTATGCCGGTGTTTACCTCGTTTGCCATATGCGTATATACAGTACAGGATGCATGTGACTGCATAAAGAAGAATATACCACCGGTATAATCCCTTTAATTGATGCAAACGGAATATCCAGGAGTTGAACAGTATAAGCAGCGGTGAGTGGTCGGCATAAACTTGACGGATCATGCCCGGTTCAGGTTGCGTCCACCCAACAGTAAAAAATGTAGGTGGTACGGTCGATCTGTATTCCTCAGGTAAAGAATACGGATTTTGGCCATCTGAAGCAGCTTCTGCAAAATGAATGTATATGGCATAGTCATCTGCGGGATAAAAACATTTTAGCAGAGGATAGAAAATCATAACCAGGCTTAAAATAGACAGAAGAATTAGCAGCTTTGGATTTCCCGAAATAAAACCAGCTCTTACACCAGAGATAAAGGTAAGTATGGACTGAAATATGCTTTTCATCGTTTTACAGTTGTGATACCGGGAATCTCATTACTTCCGATTCTGATATTAATAGCAAGATACAAATATTTTACGCGTTGACATACCAATAATAACGATGAATCTTATCCTGGTTGCCATTTTCTTAAAAACCGATCGTATATTTAACAATTTTTCAATAATTTTCGTAATTTGTGCATAATCGTCTAATAATGAGATATTTACAGAAATATGTTTAAAACATAAGATGAGATTTAAAATGTATTGAGTATAGCTTTTTTTTAATTATTTGTAAATTGTATTAATAATTTCGGACAGATCGGAAATGGCTGATGGAAAATAGCAGGAGAGAAATGAAGAATTCTGAGGAGATAAGTAAATAAGTAAAGATGAGTTCGTTTATCTTAACCGGTTTGGATTAAAAAATGATGTATCAGACTAAAGCATTTCTCCCGCTCGTTTTTAATTGGTCTAAATAATTAAAAGGCTTTTAGTTAATATTTAAATTTTAATAACTATAAAAAATTATTATCTTCTCAAAGTTTTTATCCGGCAATGATAAAAAATTATCTAATAACAGCCCTGCGGAATATTTCCCGTCAAAAAGTATTTTCTTTTATCAATATCTTCAGCCTTTCCGCGGGTCTTACCTGTTTCATCATAATTTTCTTCTGGGTCAGGGATGAATTAAGCTATGACCGGTATCATATCAATGCGGATCATTTATACCGGGTTTACGAAAAACAGATTTACTCGGGTGGTGAAACATTTTATGCATTTGCCACTCCCGAGCCACTTGCCCGGACGTTGAAGGAGAATTTTCCTGAAATCATCAATGCTACACGGCTGAACCTGCTCTGGGAAAAGTTACTTTTTCGTTATGAAGATAATATCTTTAATGAGACGCGTGTTTATGCAGCCGACCAGGCCGCAATTGATATGTTCACCTATGAATTTATTTCCGGTGATCCTGCAACCGCTTTAACAGAGCCCTATTCACTTGTGTTAACGGAATCGATGGCAAAAAAATATTTCGGTGAGGATGATCCGGTCGGAAAAACAATTGAGATCAACAACAAATATGCCTTTAACATAACCGGAGTGATGCAGGATATCCCCTTGAATTCACATGTTCGCTGGGAATTTCTTGTACCATTCGAATTCATGCTCGAAATATGGAACTTTCCCATAGGATACTGGGGAAGCAATACTTTCCGTACTTATGTCCAGCTCCAACCGGGTATCAGCGAAGAAGAAGCAGAAGAAAAAATCATTGATCTTATCCAGAAACATCATGAAGGTTCGACCATCGAGTTATACCTGCAACCACTTACAGATACACACCTTCATTCCATCAATGGCGGGGGAGCCATCCAGTATGTCAGGATATTCTCTATTGTTGCAATATTTGTACTGGTTATCGCAAGCATTAACTTTATGATTCTTTCGACCGCACGATCAACAAGAAGGGCAAAAGAAGTAGGTATTCGTAAGGTTGCGGGGGCCGGGAAGAAAAATCTCCTGGTACAATTTTTCGGAGAATCGTTGCTTCTCTCATTTACATCTCTTTTACTGGCTATTCTGCTGACCCTGATACTCCGGACTCCCTTTAACAACATGGCAGGAAAAGAACTTTCATTCAACTTTTTTGCCCCCGGGATTTTACTCATTTTATTATTGCTGATAATATTCACCGGAATACTTGCGGGCAGTTATCCCGCCCAGCATCTCGCTTCTTTCAAGGCAGTTGAAATTCTTAAGGGAGTTTATCATTCCGGTTCTTTATTTTTCCGGAAATTTCTTATTGTTATTCAATTTATCATCTCAGTTATTTTAATCATCTGTACAATAGTAGTTTATAAACAGTTGCAATATATCAGGTCTAAAGATATCGGATTAAATAAAAGCAATATCATTTATTTTCCACTCCGTGATTTTTCGAATTTTGCGGCATTCAAAGAAAAGCTAAAAACATTACCCGGAATTGAAAATGTAACTGCTACAAACCGGGTGCCGCTGTCAATTACCAATTCTTCATGGGCTTATACCTGGGAGGGAAAAGATCCGGATTTAGAGATTCTTTTTCAACAGATCTATGTTGATTTTGATTATTTTGAAACTTTTAAAATGGAAATGGTTGCCGGCAGAACCTTTTCGCCGGAATTTCCATCCGATTCTACCAATTATATCATTAACGAGGAGTCGGCAAAAAGAATGGGTATCCGCGATCTCCTGGGCATGCGCCTTTTACAACCGAAGAAAGAAGGCCTCATCATCGGGATCGTCAAAAATTTCAATTTTCACCGTCTAACCAGGCCTATTGATCCTCTTATTCTAGCAATAGAACCAAGACGGTTTGAAGAGGTTATTATCCGTCTTAATCCTGTTAATCTCGAACAAACGCTTGCCAGTATTGAAAAAACATGGAAAGAATATTATTCGGGTGAACCGTTTGAATATGCATTCCTTGATGAGGAGTTCGATAAAATGTACCGTGCAGAAGAAAGGATGGGCAAGATATTTAATTATTTTGCCGTGCTGGCATTAATCATCTCCTGCCTTGGACTTTTTGGACTCTCATCATTCATTGCTGAGCTGCGGACAAGTGAAATTGGTATCCGGAAGGCCCATGGTTCTTCTGTGATGAATATTTTCCTGCTCATGAACCGGCAGTTTGTCTTTTGGGTATTGATATCAAATATAATTGCCTGGCCTGCAGCCTGGTATATTATGAACAGGTGGCTGGAAAATTATGCTTATAAAACATCGGTATCATGGTGGATTTTCCTGACTGCCGCCCTGATCTCCATTATTATTGCCATTCTTACAGTTACATACCAATCCCTTCGTATTGCCAATACAAACCCGGCTCAAACGTTAAGGTACGAATAATCAGAATTGTCCGTATGCAGGTTTAATCCATTTATTTGCAGTCTCGAGTGCATTGACCTTTTTTGTCTTGATATGAAAATAAGGTGTCCAATTGTCACCCTGGTAATTGGTTCGGGAAGTTATCAGGGATAATGTTTCGCTTTCCCCGATATTCGTGATCTTCATGTTCTCCCCATCCCATTTGATCTCTCTTTTAAGATCCTGAAGCCTTATGGCCAGGTTTCCGGCAAGGACCATTTCAGTGAGCGGCCCGGCCAGTTCAAAATTAGAAGCAGCTTCTTTCCGGTTCTCTGCACTCTCCTTACATGCCCTGACCCAGTCCATTTCATGCCTTCCGCCTCCAAGAGGATGATCGGGTACCCGTTCAATGGTTTCAAGAAGATCAAGATATTCATAATCCAGGGGTAAAATTTTATAGTTACCACCATAATTTTCACAGACCAATTTCCCTTTTGTGCCTATAAATAAATTTCCTCCGCCTTCTGATCCCATCGTTTCACCGTCAGGCAGTTCTTCAGGTCTTGAAGGTAACAGCCCGCCGTCATGCCAGGTCAGTTTCACTTCCGGAAGATCCAGGTTGGGCAGAGAGGGACGTTCCGGGTATGTATACGCCACCCTGGAAGCCAGGGGAGCACTTTCAGTATTCACCGGTGAAGATGAGGCGTGGAAAGCGATCGGATAACCAAGTTTAAGTGCATAAAAAGGAACATCCAGCACATGACATCCCATATCTCCCAGTGCTCCTGTACCAAAGTCCCACCATGCACGCCAGCTCCAGGGTGTATAGGCGGGATGATAAGGTCTGAAGGATGCCGGTCCGATAAAAAGATCCCATGCAAGGGTTTCCGGCACTTCAAATTTCTCCTTCGGACGCTCAAGACCCTGAGGCCATATCGGCCTGTTTGTCCAGGTATGAACCTCACGGATCTCCCCTATGACACCAGCCTGAATGATCTCTGTAACTTTTCTGACATTATCTGTAGAATGTCCCTCTGTACCCATCTGTGTCGCCACTTTATATTTCCGGGCCAGCTTTGTCAGCTCCCTGGCTTCCCAGATAGAATGTGTCAGGGGCTTCTGGACATATACATGTTTTCCCATTTCCATCGCCATCACAGCCGGATGATAATGGGTGTGATCGGGAGTAGCAATGACCACAGCCTCAATATCTTTCTGCTTTTCAAGCATCTTCCTGAAATCCTTATATTTTTTGGCCTGAGGGTATGCCTCAAATACCGGTGCAGCATAATCCCAATCAACATCACACAATGCAACTATATTCTGTCCAACCATGTTATCCAGGTTAACTTTGCCTTTACCCCCGATACCTATTCCTGCTATGTTGAGTTTATCACTTGGAGGAATATGACCGAATCCGGAAATCACATGACCGGGTAAAATAACCATACCGGCAGCAACAGCAGATGCCCTGCCGATAAATTCCCGCCTCGAAACGGGATCTGAAGATTTTCTCTTTTTTTTCATAATTGATTATTTAAATGTTTGGTATGAATAATATGATGTGTTTTGTAATCTTAACCTTGATTGGTTTGGTAAGTATATAAAGATAAAAAAATTCTCGCAGATATCCGCAGATCAGTACGCAGATTTCCGCAGATTACTGATTCACAGTTTATTATTAATTCTGCTCCCACACATTATCCCCCGGATTTGCATCCGGCACTTCCTCATTTCCGAGAACAACCTTATACACTTTCATGTCTGTATCAATCTTTATAATATGCTCTTTCCTCCCGTCCTGCCAGATCCTGATCGACTCCTTTTCTGTTTCAGTAAGATTCTCCGAATAGGATAGAGTCAAATGAATGGGTACAGGCTGATTGCCCTTCCTCTCAATGATGATCTCGACATGGTTGCCGGACTGCTTCACTTCTTTAATTCCCAGGTCTGGATAACCGAACTCAAAAAACCATGGTTTCCAGAACCATGCCAGGTCTTCCCCGATGATATCATTAAAAGTGAAAAAGAAATCATAGGGTGTGGGATGTTTACCTGCCCACCGGTTGATATATTCAGGAAGGGGATTGTCGATCCCGCTCTCTCTCATCAGATCAAGAAGAAAAAAATTAGCCTGTACAGGCTTGATATAATAATGATTGTTCGAAGTAAGATAATTCAATAATGAACTTGGCATCATCAGTGGAGTATTATTTAATGTTCTGCTGGTCAGGGAATAAGATGAAGTGGGTTCACTAAAAAGATCATCTCTGGAATAACCCCTATCCAACACGATCTGATGTCCGAACACTGTTACCCAGCCCTCATCCATCCAGGCATACTCCCGCTCATTGGTATGGACATAAAATGGAAAATAATTATGTGCGATCTCGTGTCCTGTAACATTAAGACACATGGCTGAATCGGCATAAAAATTATTATTTGCCATCATCGGGAATTCCATGCCACCTCCATGCAATCCATGGAAAGTTGTATGTTTATCATACGGGAAAGGGACACCCGGACTTACATTAGATAAATAATCAATCGATTCTCTCGCGTAGCGGATGATACCCGAATAGTCATTCTCATTATGAGGGTAGGCTGTACTGATCCACATCCTTCGTCCATCAGATTTGTCAACAACCAGACTGGTTGCATACCATAAAAAATGATCACTTGCTGCCCATACAAAATCCGGCACATTTTCAGCCCTGAATTTCCAGGTTTTCATCCCGGTATCTTTGATCATGCCCTTGTTATAATCGCTGGTATCAATAATCCTGACATATCCGTCTGTTCTTTTCGATTCCCCGATCCTTTTCAATATATCCCTGCTAAAAACCTCCTGCTCATTTTGTTGTTCTCCAGTAGCCCAGACAATATATTCTCCGGGCAGGGTAATATCGACACTATATATTGCATTTTCACTGTATGTCTCCTGTATCCCGGTATAGGAATTAAAATCCCATCCGTTGATATCATCATATACCGCAACCTGGGGATACCAATATCCCGCTAAAAAGGAAGTGGAATCCCAATATCCTGTTCTGATCACTGACCTTTCAGGCAATGTTAGCTTCCAACTTGCTTCAATCATCAA
>CAZGOR010000196.1:0-3104 GCA_964527875.1 uncultured Bacteroides sp.
TAATTGTCAGGGGTGCAGAAAGGTTACCAAGCTCTGTAAGCATATGATCATTAGTACCATCGAACTGAACAACAGGAAAACCGTTGATTCCTGATGTTGCAAAAAGAGGTTGATTCCCGACTGCAGACTGCACAACATCAGAATCATTACCGCTCTGGTCTGTCCAGGTTTTTATGGATTCTCCATTTGATGCAGGATCGTCACTGTTGTTCAGGACATCTTTATCAGCCCGGAGCCACAGATTATTTGTTGTTTTATCACCCACACCGCCGGGACCTGTAAAACCGGTTATCGGGGCTGTCGGATCCGTAGCACAGATACCAAATGTTCCGCTTTTTGCCTGATCACCAAATATCCTGATATATATCGTTTCTCCGGGTGTTCTTCCGGTCAGGATCCTGGTGGGCATGAATGTGGTGGTTTCATCACAACTGATATAGTTTAAAGTATTACAATCCGATCCTGAATATAAAACCATGACAGCCCAATCCAATGTCCCGGCAAAAGTTTCAATTTTTAATTGTCCTGAGGAGGGTACAACTGCTTTGAACCATACATCGCCGCCAAAATATGTATGACAGGGCGGACTGCCAAGACCTCTTGTGTCGTAGGCACCTTTATTATTGTAAAAAACAGGTGAACAGACATTGCCAACAACAAGCTCCACGGCATCGCATGGGTCATTGTTCGATGGGGGAAGATTGGCACTGATCTCCCCAACCCATCCTGTATGCGTTGGAGAGCCAGGCTGAGATATGAATCCGAACCGGATACACCCACCAGGCGCAGTAAAACTGAATTGGGGTGTGTCGTCATGATATGCAACATATGAAGAACTCGGGGGATAATATATGGTCATGTAATCATAAAAGGAGTATTCTCCCGCATCAGGGGGAATATCACCACCATAATATGTGGCAAAAACGGAAAAATCAACAGTAATTGGATTACCATTCTCAGAACAAAATATTACATACCAGTTTTCTCCGGCACTGTAATTGTTATTCCCTCCGGCATCATAAAAATAACCTGTATTGGTAATTACCGTTTCACCACTTGTAAAACCATGATTTAACCAGTAATCATCCGGATTAGTCTGAGCTATTAATTTATTTTCTAATTGATAAATAATTATTAATAAACAGCAAAATAATATAAAACTGATCAACCTTGTCATAAATATGATCAACGAGTATGATGATTCTTGTTTTTGTCGGAATATTTTTAAATTTCCTTTTTTTTGTTTACAATATTTCCGGCGAACAAATTATTTTTTAGTAATAAAATTAAAAGGAAATCTTAATTATTTTAGACAATTTTGATGAATTCATTTGTTTATGTGAGTAGTATTAGCAAATACTGAATAAATTGTTAAATTGTTAAATTGTTAAATTGTTAAACTGTTAAATTGTTAAATTGTTAAACTGTTAAATTGTTAAATTGTTAAATTGTTATTTTAAAGAAACTTCTTAATTACATTGACTCTCTAAGTTTAGAAGTAGTTGCATCAGTATTTGAGTTCGGAAGGTTTTATTCGAAATGATAATTGGTTTAGTTTTTGATAAATAGGTGGCATATGCTTTTGTGATATTTTCATGCTAAAAGCCGTAAAAATATTTTCATTTATTTTATTCTTTGCTCTGTTTGAGAATTTTTACGCTCAGACAGAAGACTCATTATCCTCTGAAATAATCCTTTATTATTTTGAGGTTGATACTTCATATTTTCATACCGGGCAGGATGATTTTAATCTTATTCTGGCAGTGGAAGGAGATGATCTTATTGCTGTGGAGATTTTGCTGAGGAAGGGAGCGGATCCAAATGCCACCACATTTGACGGTGTGACACCGCTGATGTATGCATCCGACAATGGTAGTGTTGAAGCTGTTATGTTGTTATTGGAACATGGTGCAGATCCGGATACTGTACCGGATAATGGCATAACTGCACTGATCAGTGCTTCCAGGAAAGGGTATTATGATATATCGCGGATTTTGCTTGATTGGGGAGCATCTGTCAATAAGACTGATGAAAACAAATATTCTGCATTGATGTATGCAGCTACCTATGATTATTCTGACCTTGTTGAACTATATTTAAGTTATGAAGCCGATATGATCCAGAGGGATTGGTTCGGATCAGATGCACTTATCATTGCTGCATATCATGGGTCGTATGAATCTGCAAAACGATTGCTTGATAATGGGGTGATTGTGGATACAAAAGATAACTACGGTTTCACACCCCTGATCATTGCCAGTCAGCAGGGCCATTATGATATGGTATGGTTATTCATTGAAAACGGAGCTGATATCCGGCATCAGGATGAAGCAGGTTATGATGCCCTTTCGATGGCAATCCTGAAAGGAAATAAAGATATTGCTGAACTGCTGATTGAAAGTGGTGCCGATGTAAATGCTATTGTAGATAAAGGAATCAAACCACTTGGTCTGGCAAAGAAGAAGCATGACCAGGAAATGATTGATCTTTTAAGGGATCATAATGCTACATCGAATATGAGACCCGATTTCAGTTCAGGAAAAATTGGATTGGGAATGAATTTTAATATGGATGACTTTATGCTGGGAGCCGGTTTTGGTTTAATCGACCAGAGATATGGCATTGAATTATACGGAGATTTCTTTTTCAGGCCTGCTGCCATCAGAATTCTTCTGCCCGAGACAGAAGAATGGTCATATCAGTACTGGGAAAAAAGAGTTAGATTAGCAGGAGCTATATATAAAAGGTTCAGGATCTGTCAAAATCAAAAAGCTTCCTTCGGAGCATTGCTTGGTTTAGGCTTGGGATATACCTGGGGAAGCTACAGGGGGGCCGATCGAAAACCTCACCCGGAGGCATTTTTAAATCCTTTGGCCGGACTATACTGGCGCCATGATCATATTGGTGTGGACCTGAAGTATGAATATGCAGATTTTAAAGTCCATGATTTTTCACCCCATCGGATTACGCTCGAATTTATATTTTATTTGAGTATGAGGAGAGAAAAACTGATGTACAAGGAGATAGGTTGGGAGTGATAATTGTGTTTAGCGTTGAAGTGTTAAAGCGTTGAAGTGTTAAAGCGTTGAAGTGTTAAAGCGTTG
>CAZGOR010000196.1:3204-7331 GCA_964527875.1 uncultured Bacteroides sp.
GTTAAAGCGTTGAAGTGTTAAAGCGTTGAAGTGTTAAAGCGTTGAAGTGTTAAAGCGTTGAAGTGGTTAAAGCGTTGAAGTGTTAAACATTTAAGCGGATAATTGTTAAGTACTATAAACCACAGAGTCCACAGAATATATTAATTTAGTCTATTAATCCGTCACATGTATCGAAAGACTAATAAGCTATTGATTTTACAACTTCTGTTATTTGCCGGAACATGTTTTTCATGTAACGAATATATGGGATTGACTGTAGACTGTTCTGAATGTTATACCATTGAGCCAGACAGCGCTGATATCATAATCTATTTGACAATTAATGACATATATACTGCAGTACCAATAACGATTTATAAAGATCAGGTTGATGATAACCGGATTGAATATATCGATACCACCAGTGTGAGTCCATACTATCTTTTTGTGCAGGTCAACCAGGATTATTCCGTGAAGGCTGAATATAAATCTGATGGAAAGACAATCTATGCCGTTGATGGGGATAAATTAAAGACAAAGCATGTTTCTGAATCATGTGATGAGGAATGCTGGGTAATAACCGGGGGTGTCATGGATGTCAGACTGAAATCAGAATGATTTTAATTAACTTAAAATAGTCTTTCACTTTTCCGGATATGGATCAATATACAGATGATCAGATTATTGAGGGAATTTTCCGAAAAGATAAATCTGTAGTGGATTGGTTGTATAAAAAGCAGTTCGGAAGAATTCAGAATTTTATCCTCAACAGGGGTGGTGATATAGAAACGGTTAAAGATGTGTTTCAGGAAGCAATGCTGATCGTTTATTCAAAGATACGTGACAGAGGATTAAAGCTTACGTGCTCATTTTCAACATATTTCTTTGCTATATGCAGGAATCTATGGTTTCATGAACTGAGGATGAGAAACAAAGCCGGATCTGATTTTATGGCACAGGAGCATATGGTACAGGAACCGGCTGAACAACAAGAAATGCAATCAGAATTGGTGGAAATCATAAAGTATCATTTCAATAATCTGAGTGAGGATTGTAAAAAAGTTCTCGAATTGCACTTTAAGCGTAAAACACTAACCGATATTTGCATGATTTTGGGATATAAAGATGTGAAGTATACAGCTGACAGGAAATACCGTTGTAAAAAAAGTCTTTTTAAAAGGGTTGTGAATGATCCGAAATACAAAACTTTAACCAATGGATTATACTGAATTGTTTGACAGGTATATTGACGGGCGTCTTAAAGGTCAGGAATTGGAGGAGTTTGAGCGAGCTTTGGAAAATGATCCGGATTTGAAGAATGATCTGGAAAAATTTAAGGCATTACATATTGCAGCAGAAAATAGTTTTCGTCAGGATAAGCCTGAGGAAGAGGAATATGCAATTGATAAGGAAACTGATGAGTTGAGCCGGGATGATATATCCAAATACAGGAAAGAAAGAAGAGGTCCATCGGATACTGATATGGCTGATTTTGAGCGAACACTAAAAAATGCTGAAAGGGATCATTTTAATGAAAGAGGAGGGAGGTTTAAGAAAACCAGGTTCATCTGGTATGGTGCAGCTGCTATTGTAATAATTATCCTGGCAGTATCTGTTTTTATGATAATTCGTTCCAATCAGCAAAATACTTTAGATCTTTATGCAACTTTTTTTGAACCATACGTTAAGTCTGAAAAAATATTTGAACTTACACGCTCGAGTGACGATTTTTATTATGCTGTCAAGGTATTTGAAGCCGGAGATTACTCACGTGCAGCAATATTGTTCAGTGATCTGGCTGATTCGGTTGAACTGGAAGCTTATGCATTGTTTTATGCCGGGTTGACTTCAATGGAGCTGGGCAGGTGGGATGAGGCGATCAGTTCATTAAAAGATGCTATCGGTTGTGGCGAGAATCAGATATCATTTGATTCCAGATGGTATCTCGGACTCTGTTACCTGCGGGTTGATGATGAGGACTCAGCAAGAACACAATTTGAAATCCTGGCTTCAGAAAAAAATGAATATACACGAAAATCCCGGCAGATATTGAGAATTTTGGATAGAAGAAGAAAAACATGATAACAGAAACGTGTAATGGCTTTTCCAATTACACGTTTTTAATCCTTCTTTTATATTCCTTCAACGCCTGGTCAAGACGTTCCATCGTGCCGCTGACTCCTTCAAGATTATGCGATGGATGAATATAGAGTTTGACTCCTTCTTCAGAAAGGATCTCTCCAACAGTAGTTATGATCATCCAGACAATAGTGATGAATGCCATGGTAGAAACAGGTCCGATTTTATCGACATGATTCTTTAACGGTACTGAAGCATCTTCCAGAGGCACACAGGAATCTACAACGATATCCGCAAGATCAAAGATAGTCTTACCGCAGGAATGTCTCGATTTTTTCCCTTTTGCAGCTGCAGCCGATCCGCAAACAACTACTTTCATTCCATGCCTCTTTGATTCCATAGCAATATCAATATTAACGTTGTTGATACCTGAATGGGAAAATATCCACATTGTATCTTTCGGATCAAAATCGTATTCTTTCATGATTTCCTTCCCGTATCCTTCTGCTCTTTCAAGAAACAGGAATTGATGAATACCCATTTCACCGACAATACGGGTAAAAAATGTAAGCGGCAATTCAATCATGGGGTGAAATCCGACAAATCCTCCAATTCTTGGATACATTTCCTCTACAGGCAATGTTGCATGACCGCAACCAAAAGTGTGTACCCATCGTCCGGCTTTTATTGAATCAGCCATCAATTCCGCGGCCTTCCTGATGTTATCCATCTGGGTCTGCTCGATTTTGTCCATGACCTGCTTTGAATTCTCGAGCCATCTTTTTGCTGATTGCATATATGAATGGTTTTAAAGTGTTAATTAATGAAATATGGATTGTATCATAATTGTAATTTCACGAAAAGTCACAGGAGATATTTACAATATCCAAAATTATTAAGTGAACATATATAAATTATGTTAAATATTAATAGCATTAATCTAAGAATATTTTCACCACAGGGGTGTGTCACAACTTATAAAAATACTTAACCGCAAAGTACGCAAAGGATGCACCAAGTTCGCAAACCTGCCTGCCGGCCTTGCTCCGCCGAAGCGGCTACGCGAAGGCGAAGCAGTCAGGGAATTGATATTCAATTGGATAATTTTAGCGCCCTTTGCGCAAACTTTGCGATTAAATATAGTGGTGACACACCTTCTGAAATATGATAAGATTCAATCCTACTCAAACCGAATGAATTTCTATCCTGTTCCGGATATTCCTTATTACAAAATAAAATATGAACAACAATAAAAGTATGCAAATCAATAATAACGAAGAGAAATGTTTGATACCAAAGTGATGCATGACAAGTCCCATTGAATAATTAATGATTATATTGCCAATCAGGGAGATTACCAGTACAATGCCAAAAGCGGTTCCGGAAAGTTTTTTATACAGCTCACCCACATATGCCAGTATGACCGGGAATCCGCAAGCAAAACCCATTCCGAGAAAAATTAATCCCAGAATAGTTAAATAATATGTAGATGCCAGTATTAAGATCAGTATACCGGTGAAGGCAATAAATATTGAGATGAGCTGTACAAGGTATGAAGGTATTTTCCTTAAAACAAAACCCAGTAAAAGTCTTGTGAGGGCCATGCTTAAAACAAATGAGGAAAGTGCAAAAAGTGCTTGCTGTTTATCCACGTTGAGCCAGTTTTGTAGATAAGTTGTTGTCCAGTTATTGGTTATTCCTTCCAGTCCGCCTTCGAGAAACAAGAAAAATCCCATTAAAAGAAGCACTGGATCTCTTAGTATTCGAAAAGATTCTTTCAGTGGATAGTTACGGGTAATCTTGGGTTTGGGAAACTGAACAAAGAAAAAGTAGATGACAGGTATGATCATGAATAATCCAATCACTGAAATAATTGCATTTGTTGAAAATAATTCGGAAAAAATGCCGATCAATAGTGGCATACCCAGCGCTCCAATTCCGAAAAATACACCCAGCAGGCTCAGGTTTGCAGAGCGTCCCTCCTCACTGATATCATTAACCAGTGTGTTCGTGGATCGGTTCACGAAACCACCTGAAAAACCAATGATGAATATACTGATTCGCAGCAG
>CAZGOR010000197.1:0-7325 GCA_964527875.1 uncultured Bacteroides sp.
TATTTAATTAAAATACTAAGATTGTTAAAATCAATTATTTATCGTTTTCAAATCCACTTTAACAGATGTAATACCATAAGCCGGCACATCCAGGCTGAATGAATGATCAGTGTTTAATTTAACAGAACCTGAAACGTATCTTTCTAAAAGATCCGCTTCTGTTACTTTCTTAATTTTTCCAAAAACTTCAGAATTTAAACTGATCTGCGCGCTGACAGCATTACCCTCTGTCTCATATAATCTTATAACCAGATTATCATCCTTCTCTGCTTTCTTTATTGAGGTTAAAATTACATTATCCGGTTCAACACTGACCAGGTTTTCTGTGGTTGAAGCCAGTTTACCATCATGAATATCTGTATTGACAACTGTAAAAGAATGGCTGAATCCTGAAGCAAACCGTACAAAATCTTTTGTAGTAATTTCTTGTAAATGAGGGACAAGAGCAAACCGCATCGTATGAGTACCCATTTCAGGATAAGGATCAGGATAAAAAGAAGAACGGATCAAAGTGACTTTCAGGACATTATTATCCAATGCATGACCATATTTACAATCATTAAGCAGCAAACATCCTGCATTTTGCTGATTATCTGACATTACTCCGTTAACATTAGCCCAGCGCAAAGCGACAACCTCTTCCCCCTGTCTCTGGTCCCTTTCTATTGATCCGTAAGGAATTTCATAGGATGCCCGGGCTTGATCAAAAGGAAATGGAAACATGATGCGTAACATCGGTGTGCCTGTTTCTTCTGAACCAATCTCTTTCCAATCCATATCTACCTGTAGTTCAAGATAGGGTTTATGATGATCAAGTAGATATGTTACCATGATTTCCGACTGGTTTATGATATAGGTTGATTTCACCGAGGCAAGGTATGGCCCATCCAATCCCTTTTCAATAGATTTCAATTTTAACGGATAAATTCTTTCACGGAAATCACCAATTCTCCAGGCACTCATATTCCCCCCTTCCTCAACCAGATATTCGAGAGCGGCCAAGGGCTCACCGAAAACAGCATAATTCGTATTTGAAGTTTTTTCCCGCAGACAGGAAATACTACCCGATACCGGATCGATCGTGACATCAAGATACTGATTGTGCAATGAATAGCCCGATTCAGAGGACATATCACATATTACCGGCTGATTGATATCCTCTTCCGGCCCCTCTAAAAGTAAATAGGTTTGATAGCCAAAAGCATTGATCTCAGCAGGAAAGACCATATCAATATAACGATGTGCCCAGCTTGATCGTTCGTTACCCAGAAATTGAACAGGGAATGTTTTTCCGGTAGCAGAAATCATAATAAACGACAGGTCTTCCATTTTGCCGGTGGATGAACGCGGAAGGTAATCCCATAAGGTTGCCTTCACAAGCTCATGCCGTTCCCATGGTAAGGAATTAAACACAACTAAGCAATTCCCCCTGTGACGTGTGTACGCTACTGATGATATATTACCCATATTTGCATCACGTCCGGCACCTGCACCATAAGCCCAGGCATCAATATGCTGACCATCTGTAATTTGTTCTTTAAAAGACTCTGATGTATTAATCGAAGAGGCTATTGATCTGTAGGTATTAGACTGAATCATACTCGTTATCTCAAATAGCTCTTGTATCTTCCCCGACTGGTAATCAACAGATAGCGGCACATTACTTCCCGGAAGAATATCATGGAACTGATTGAAAAGCAGTTTAACCCATGCTTCTTTCAATCTTTCACCGTGATAATCTTTACCAAGGAGATATGTACCCATAACACCGGCCGATTCTGCTTCATATAATCTCACCTCCCCGTAGCGGTTAAATTTTTTGATTTGACTTTGAGAAGTATAGCATCCGGTGAATTCCGGATTTAATTCAAGCGTAACGACCGGTAAATCTGTTTGCAGCTGGTCAATAATCTCAAAATATATTTTTGTTGTAGTCATTTTAAAGTTTGGAAAAACCGGCCATGAATTCATCTCCAGGCATTTTATAATATCCTCACGTGTGGGGCCTCCACCATGATCACCCACACCATAAACAGCCATGTAATCCCTGATGCCTGTTTCTTTGTAAAATTGAAGCAATGTGACCGCTCTCTGAACACCAATGGTTTCATTATACCAGCTTTCTTTTTCAAGATTAACAAGTATCCTGGATCCGTCGGGAGACTCCCACCAGAAAAGTGTGGGCCTTTCGATACCTGTACCTGCCCTTGAACAATAATAGTATTTCACTCCTCCCCTGCTTAAAATCGCAGGGAGTGATAATGGATGGCCAAAAGCATCAGGTTCCCAGTCGATCTGAACATCTTCGGGTTTCAGGTTAAAATGTTCCATCATATATTGCCTGGTATACAGCAGATGCCTTGCCAGGCTTTCTCCTGATGCCATGTTTTTATCACCTTCAACCCATTGACTGGCAGCAACTTCCCACCTTCCCTCCCGAATTCTTCTCTTTATTTCCTGAAAAAGCTCAGGATTATCTTTTCTTATAATTTCATATACACTAGCCTGGCTCTGGGTAAAATGAAACTCGGGAAATTCATCCATCAGGTTCAGAACTGTGATAAAGGTTTCATTTGCAATGTTAACCGTCTCTTCCCAAGGCCAGAGCCAGTTCATATCGATGTGGGCATGCCCGATGCAATGAACGGTGAATGTCTTTGCAACATCGCTAACGGGAAGAAGTATTTGCTCCACCTCTGTGACCAGATCAAGCAAAGCCTGATCATCCTTTCGTGCAATGGTCTCATAGACAATACTCTTCGCCCTGATCAGGTATGTTCTACCCTGTCCGGAATGACGGATGTGTTCATTCAGATAATCCGCCTTCTTTTGAAATTCCTGAAACGGATCAGGATCGGACCGAGAGGTTTCTTCAGCAAAGAAGTTCTTATATATACTGATTTGTGAAAATTCCGTTTCTGCTCTTTTTATAGCTTCGGACAATTTCTGAGGATCCACTTCCGTCACAAAGTTGTTCACAGCCTTTTGTGCCTCTGAAATAAAATCATTCCATGATTGCTCTTGTCCGGGATAGAATTCGCAAAGCCGTCTGGCAAAATCTATTTCAGACAGGATCCTGTCAAGGGGATGGATTAATTGAAAAGTATCCCTGTTTACAAAATGCCTCTCTTCCGGTGTTTTACAACCATTATGTATGAAAAGTAAAAGGCATAACGAGAATAACAGGAATCTGGAACAATAGAACCAATGAGGAGATTTTTTCATTTTTTTAATTAAAGATATTTAATAAAATTTAGTTACTCACCGGGTGACTTGAAGTCACCCGGTGAGTAATTCAGGTATCGGATCACTCATCAGACAACTGGCAGTCACCCGATGAGTGAGAAGGTTAAAAGTAAAAATAGTTTACCCGATTTCTTTTTCATTCAACACATTTTCTATTGAATAATCTCTGCGATACTCAATTATTCTCTGTTGTTCTCTGTGATCTGATTAAATTATTTCTAAGACTCGAGTTTTCTTACTTTTTGATAACCTGTTCCGGCGTCGATCATTTTGGCATAATGAACCTGTTGACCTGTTTTGAGCGATTCATATGCATAACCGGTTTCGGTCATGATGATCCGGCATTCATCAAGGTCATAACGGAGTGACATAACGATATCGCCTTCCTTCAGAGATTGACCTTCGAAGTCATAGAATTTCAACTTGCTTTTCTTTTGTTTGCGTTTGAATAGTGGTGTCATTTCAGGATTGTTTAGTACAAATGTAGGAAAAAGTAAAATTCTCACCTTTAGTTGCTGGTTATTTGCAATATTTACGCAACGAAAACAAGTAATTATTCATCTTAGAAGAAACAATAAAAACAATTGAGATATGAAAACGTATTTAATTCTGATTTGTGCAATTTTATTTTTATCATGTCACAAGCAGGAAGAAAATGTTAATGATGACATTAACAATGGAAAAATAGTTGGCTATCTAAAATGTATCGATAGTGAGGCGAATGATAATACATTAATGGGATTTTTTATTATTTCTAATAACAAAGATTCCTTACTGTCCTTCAATATTTTAAATTCTATATCTTTTTTGGATACAAGCGAATTAAAATATGGCATTGGATTCCTGGATGGTGATTCAGTTGTTTTTTGTTATCGAAATGCAAAAAATGAGGAAATAAAATATTTTGATTGTCCTCCCAATACTATGCAAAATCCAACTTTCTATCCTTTAGAAGATTTTTCTCAGGTAATAATCACAAATATTAATGTAATCCATTAAACAATTGTGAAACCTTTTAAAATCGATCCTGCAATTACCAATACTACACTTTCACTTTTCACGATCATATTATTATCTACTGATGGACTAATCGGATTAGTCCGGAGCCAATCTTAAAGAGATCCGGGATTATACTAATCAACGGTCACTGTTCAGGACAACAAACTTCGTAAAAATTCTTCAGCCTCCTTTTCATGCTCCAGGAGTGAATCCAGCAATTTCAGCTGATTCCTTGTCCTGATCAGGTTATGTTCTTTATAATCCGTCTTATAGTATATATCACCATCCAGGAAATCTGTTAAAAACCTGATTGCCTGCATATAAATCATCAGTTTTCCACCCAGGAATATGTTTCTTTTTTCTGCCGGATTCATCATTTCGGCCGTTTCTTCCAGGAAACCTTTAACCATAGCTTTGAAAATACCAAACCTGAAGAAAACTTTGTCGAGATCCTTTTCATCTTCATCTGCTGAATTGGTGAAAGTCCTGACCATATCTCCAAAATCCGACAGTAATGTCCCGGGCATCACAGTATCCAGATCAATCACACATAATGCTTTTCCTGTACCACAATCAAACAACACATTATTGATTTTGGTATCATTGTGTGTCGCACGAACTGGCAAATCGGGGTATACAGATAAATACTCCGAAGCCAGATATCTGCAGGCTGATATTTGTCTGATTTCAGGTTCAGCTAAAGATTTTCGTCCGGACTTTTCAGAAGATATTGCCTTATCCAGGTTATGAAGCCTGAATTGAATATCATGAAAATGGGGTATGGTAATATTCAATTCTGATGGTTTAAAATCAGACAGGGCATATGAAAAACTACCAAATGCTTTTGCCCCCTCATATGCCTGTTCCTCATTCTGTACCCGGTTAAGGGTTTTACTATTTTCAATGAAATCAAAACATCTCCAGTAGTTATTTTGTTCATCCTGATACCAGTAATTTCCATCGGAAGCAGGTATCATAGATAAATAATTGATTTTTTTCTGATTCTCAGACCGGTTTTTCAGGTGAGCCGTTATCTTCCTGATATTTTCAAATACTTTTTCCGGTTCCCTGAATACTAAAGTATTAAATTTCTGAAGAATATATTTTGAAGAATTTTTACCGCAAAGTATGGTAAGCAAATATGTTTCATGTATATGTCCCGATCCATATGGCTCAAAGGAACATAACTCCCCCTTTAAAAGGAATTTACCGGCAATATTGGCAATATTATCCATCGTAAATCATGACCAGAGATTATCGGGATATATTCCCTGTTTAATTAGTTCCCGGATTTTTTTTTCGGCAAGTGGTTTATCTTCCTTATAGGTTATGCCGAACCACAGGCCGGTTGAAGGAAGAATTTTTACACTGCCTTTGCCGGATTTAACGACATCATTGACCACAGTAGGTATATATAGTTCTGCTTTAATATCCGCTGCATTTATTCTGATAAAATCGATAAAATGTTCCTCAAGTTGTTTAAATATCTCCGGTGTAAAACCCCAGATATTCATTGAAACAAGTTCATTTCCGGAAAGGGAAACAACCTTATCTTCATCATTTTTATAATAGAACCTGCCATTCTTTTTCCAGACCTCCGGCCTTTCGACAACAGCCTTTAAAAATGAGTTTGAATCGGCCTGGCATATTCCCCTGGATACAGTACCAAAATCCGAGAGTGTATGTTTCACATGATATCCTATCATGCAATATTTTGTGTTATGAACCGTGCTTTCCACAGTCAGGTATTCCACCATCTTCATAAAACTGTCACGTCCGTAAAAATCATCAGCATTGATTGCCAGAAACGGTTCTTTTATCGTATCTGCCACCACCCAGACTGCATGTGCTGTACCCCATGGTTTTTCCCGTTCGTGAGGATACGATATTCCGGCGGGAACCATATTCAATTCCTGGCAAACAAAATCCATTTCAATTTTCCCGGCCAGTTTATCTTTAAAAAACTCCCTTACTTCTTCTTCGATACTTCTGCGGACTACAAATACAATCTTTCCAAAGCCGGCGCGGATGGCATCATAAATGGAATAATCAATAATGGCTTCTCCCGACGGACCAACCTGATCGATCTGTTTCATTCCTCCGTAACGGCTTCCGATACCGGCTGCCAGAATCAATAGTGTTGGTTTCATATTCTGTAGTTCATTCAATAGTTAATTCAGCTATGCTTCCTGATTTATTGTTAGATTGTTAAATTGTCAAATTGCTAAACTGCTGTTCTGCTAAGTCACATTTTATTAACAATTTAACCCATTTAGCAATTTAACAATTTATTTCTGTGGCTCTCCTTAAATCTCTGTGAGCCTTTGTGATCCATATATTCAAATATTTCAGTCATCTCAGATTAAAAAACGACTATCTTTTCCAGACTTTGATCAGCAAAAATATTGAAACTACTGAAATTGCCGAAAGGATTACGGCAGGAATTGTATTGCTGTAAATCCAGTATCCTGTTGCAAAAAGGATACTGTATACAGCAAGGCAACCGATGACCATGCAAAGGATACCTTTCGGAACATCCCATTTCTTCTTCTCTGCATCAACATCAGTGCTTATTTCCGGATGTTGTGAAATAACTTTTTTCCATCCCGGTCCACCCGCCCGGACGAGATTATGAAATCCAACCAGTGTCTTCATATCGACAGGTGGTGTTAACCAGGTCACGCCCAGCCATACGACTGTTGTTATCGCAACACCGGAAACCAGTTGTACTGACGGACTGATATCCGGCAGTCCTGTCAGGGGATGGATGATCTGAAAATAAATAGCTACAATAAATGATATGATCATCGCGGACAGTTCACTGAATGCATTGATACGCCACCAGAACCACCGGAGAATAAAGATCAATCCTGTTCCTGCCCCGATCTGAAGCAGAATGCGGAATGCCTGAAGAGCATTACTCAGCAGCAGGGCAAACAATGCAGCCAGGATCATCAGTATTACTGTTGTCATCCTTGCCACTACGACAAGTTTTTTTTCGGATGCGTTGCTGTCAATAAAACGGCGATAAAAGTCATTTACAATATACGAAGCTCCCCAGTTCAGCTGGGTTGAAACAG
>CAZGOR010000198.1:0-7235 GCA_964527875.1 uncultured Bacteroides sp.
GGCAAAGAAATCAAAGATTTCTGCCATTTCGGGAGTTACAGGGTTGTGTGAGAATAGGATTGTGAGTTTGATATTTCAGATGAACAGATAAAAAAATCTCAGAAAATAAAAGAATCAAACACATGATAAACATTTCACTCCAGTACCCAAACAAATATTACGATTTTATCACCCGTTATAGAGATCTCCGGTTGCAAAAACTATTGAATACACAATTTAGCACTCATTTTTAAGTTAATATTTATTAATAAGTTGCAACTTGTAACTTGTAACCTGATTTAATTGATCTGTCCTGCAAATCCATGAATTGTCGGTTATTTCTGATAATATTGTTTATCTATCTCCCTTTAAATCTTCTTGCACAGGAGGAAACAGCAACAATATATGGTAAAATCACCGATCCTGAGGGAAAGCCGATTTTTCTTGTTAATATTTCCATTCCGGGGACCACGCACGGCACAGTTACCGATGAGGAGGGATCATTCTCGCTAACCATACCTGCCAATGTCAGTGTCCGCATTGTCATCTCATGTATGGGTTATGAGCAGGTTGAAGAAAGAGTCAAAGTGGCTCCGGGAGAACGTATTGAGTTGCACAAAACACTTCAGATTGCCATACAAAGACTTGAGGAAGTATCGGTCAGTGAAGAATATAGCCGGAGCAGTACACTTACCAGGATCAATATCCGAACACTCGATCATCTCCCAACAACAACAAGCAGCGTGGAAGCTATCTTAAGAACCCTGCCCGGTGTGATCTCTACCAGTGAACTCAGTTCCCAATATTCGGTAAGAGGCGGAAGTTTTGATGAAAACCTGGTTTATGTCAACGACATCGAGATTCACAGGCCTTTCCTGATCCGGTCGGGACAGCAGGAAGGTTTAAGTTTTATCCATTCAGATATGGTCTCTTCAGTTAAATTTTCAGCCGGCGGATTTGAGGCAATGTACGGCGATAAAATGTCTTCTGTTCTGGATATTACTTACCGGCGGCCTGTACAATTCGGTGGTACAGTAACCGCCAGCCTTCTGGGAGGATCATTACATCTGGAAGGAATATCTAAAAAACAACGATTTACTCACACTTCAGGTATCCGTTATAAAACCTCACAATACCTGCTGAAAAGCCTTGAAACAAAAGGTGAATACATACCAAAATTCCTTGATTTCCAGACTTATCTCACATACCGGTTAACCGAAAAGTTTGAAATCACTTTCCTGGGTAATATTGCAAATAACAACTATAAATTCATTCCTGAAACAAGGAGTACGGATTTCGGAACATTCCATAATCCCCTTAACCTGGTCATCTTTTATGACGGACAGGAAGTGGACAGGTTTAATACATACATGGGAGCACTTACAGCACATTTCAGGCCGGATGAAAATCTTTCACTGAAATTCATCGTTTCTGCATACAGCAGTATTGAAGAAGAAAAATTTGATATTCAGGGGCAATATCTCATCAATGAACTTGACAACAGAGTCGGTTCAGAAACTTACGGTGACAGTATTTTAAATATTGGGATCGGGACTTTTCTGAATCATGCACGGAATAACCTGGATGCTTATGTTTATGCTGTTTCGCATATTGGTTTTTATTCATACGGGAACAACAATATCAGATGGGGAATTAAGTGGCAAAATGAAAGGATTAATGATCATCTGAGTGAATGGGAAATGATTGATTCATCAGGCTATTCCATTCCATACTCAGACAGCAAAGTACTTCTCTCGGAAGTAATCAAGTCCGTTAATCATCTTTTTAACAACCGTATCACCTCATTTATTCAAAACACTCAAAGCTTTGAGGATGCCAATGCAAAATATTTTTTAAATACCGGGATCCATTTCAACTACTGGGACTTTAATAATCAGTTTTTGATCAGTCCGAGAATTATCTTTTCAATTAAACCTTATTGGAACCAGGATATTATGTTAAGAGCCTCCACAGGATACTATCATCAACCACCGTTTTATAAAGAACTCAGATATCCTGACGGGACCATTAATCCGGATATCAGGGCACAGAAATCAATTCATTTTGTACTTGGAGGTGACTGGATTTTTACTGCGTGGGACCGGCCTTTTAAATTATCTTCTGAGCTATATTATAAACGTATGAAGGATCTCATCCCGTATAAACTGGATAATGTAAGGATCCGGTATATGGGTGAAAACAGAGCCAGGGGATATGCTGCTGGTATTGAATTCAAGCTGCACGGTGAATTTGTTCCCGGTGCTGAATCCTGGGCCAGCCTGAGTCTGATGAAAACAGAAGAAGATATCCCTGACGATTATATATATAGGGGAAACAAGGAACCAGGGTATTATCCCCGTCCTATGGATCAGAGGCTTAATTTCGGATTATTTTTCCAGGATTATTTCCCTCACCGTCCTGATTATAAAGTACATCTGAATGTTCTCTATGGTACCGGACTGCCTTTCAGTCCCCCCGACAATGAGAGATACGACCTGGTCTTCAGGATGCCTCCGTACAAACGGGTGGATATCGGATTGTCCAAATCCCTGAAAGCCCCTGACAAGGTACTTTCGGAAAGAAATCCTTTCAGATTCTTTCGTAGTATCTGGCTCAATGCAGAAATTTTTAACCTTTTGGGTGTAAATAATACAATTTCCTATTTATGGGTTAAAACCGTTTTCAACCAGGAAAACATGCCCGGCGAATTTGCTGTACCTAATTATCTGACATCCAGAAGGTTAAATGTAAGGATAACAGCTAAGTTCTGAACATCATGAAATACAAATTGAATGGCGTTATCAACTTATTATGAAAACTGGTTTGTATAAGGTAAAAAAATAAGTAATTCAATTATTCTCGATCAGGTTGAGAATTATTAATTTTTATTCATCCTCAAATCATCATGACTTCGATAAATGATTATTTTTGGAAAATTATAAATCCAGATAAAACATTCAAGGATGACTACACAGGAATACATTGACAGGGAAGATAAATTTGGTGCCCACAATTATCACCCGATGCCAGTTGTGTTACACAGCGGACATGGCGTCTATGTCTGGGATGTGGAAGGTAAAAAGTATTTCGATTTTCTTTCCGCCTATTCGGCTGTGAACCAGGGACATTGCCACCCAAAGATTATCGAGGCAATGATGGAACAAATACCAAAACTTACACTTACATCAAGAGCTTTTTATACAAGCACACTTGGGGAATTTGAAGAATATGTGACAAAGTACTTTGGATATGATAAAGTATTACCCATGAATACCGGCGCTGAAGCTGTGGAAACTGCACTTAAATTATGCAGGAAATGGGCATACTTAAAAAAAGGAATTGGTGAGAACAAGGCAAAGATCATTGCATGTGAGAATAATTTTCATGGGCGTACCATAACAATCGTTTCAATGTCAACCGACCCGGATGCTTTTAAAGATTATGGTCCATATACCCCGGGATTTGTAAAAATACCATTTAATGATATTGAAGCACTTACCAGGGAACTTGAAGATCCGAATGTCGCAGGTTTCCTTGTTGAACCTGTCCAGGGTGAAGCAGGAGTATACGTTCCGGACGACGGTTACCTGGGTAAAACCTATGAATTATGTAAAAAGCATAACGTTCTTTTTATTGCCGATGAGGTACAATCCGGCATTGGCCGGACCGGAAAGCTTCTGGCATGTGATCATGAAGATATCCGACCCGATATCCTGATCTTGGGCAAAGCCTTATCGGGTGGTGTTTATCCGGTTTCTGCTGCACTTGCCGATGATGATATCATGCTTTGCATAAAACCAGGTGAACACGGTTCTACATTCGGCGGAAACCCGATAGCAGCCAAAGTTGCTATTGCTGCACTCAAAGTAATTAAAGAGGAAAAACTGGCTGAGAATGCTGCTGAATTAGGTGTTTATTTCAGAGATGAACTAAGCAAGATCAAATCAGATATGATCGAAATGATACGTGGTAAAGGCCTTTTAAATGCCATCGTAATTAAGTCAAAGAAGGGTAAAACAGCATGGGATGTTTGCCTTGCATTAAAAGATAACGGTTTGATTGCAAAACCCACCCACGACCATATCATTCGTTTCGCTCCTCCCCTGGTAATCACAAAGGATGAACTGAGTGAAGCAATAAATATCGTGCAGAAGACTTTAAATGCTTTTTAACCGATCTCAATTCATTTTTCCAAGTTGTGACACACCATCATGGCTTTACAAAAAATCTATGATTCAATTACTTAGCTCTTTCAATCTAACAACGCGTTAATTATTTAGTAATTCTCTATTAAACCAATCACAAAGTACTGTTCTCACCTCTTCGGATTTCTTTACTGAATCAAACTCATTGATTCAGGATTCCATCTTACTGGTTTTCCCCGGTAATAACTTTCATTGGCTAAGAGCGCAGCTCCTGCAGCTCGCAGACCAAACAATGGATCTTCTATTATTTCCTTTTCTCCCCGCACGCCCTGGAAGAAGTTATAAAAATGATCAAAATGACCACCTTTGTAATCTGATGGAGCCTCATAAACTGTCTCACCGATATCAAGGTCTGAGGATCTTTCCCCGATATATTTTTGATCATACTCTGCTCTGATCTTTTTCTGAATTTCTTCGGTATATGCGATCATTGAATAATCTCCCGGTTTCATACCCAGTTTTGAACGGACCAATTTTACACCTTCTGAACCAACCTGTATTTCACCTTCGGTACCTACCAACCGAAACCCTCCTCCCCCTCCTCCTCCGGCAATGAAATTTACTCTGAAGGAAGCGTTGAATGCAGCATGTGTTTTTGTTTCCGGGTAATCATATAATGTTATAGTTACATCGGGTACATCCCTTCCATCCTTCCAGTATCTCAATCCTCCGGTTGAAAGTGCTCTGTCCGGGCCATGAGAACTTATGATGTAATGTAAGGTGGAAAAGGCATGCACAAAGAGATCACCGGCGACTCCTGTACCATAATCCTTGTAATTTCGCCACCGGAAAAAACGAACTAATTCGAAAGGAACTTTTGGTGCCTGACCCAAAAACGTATCAAAGTCAACTGTATCCGGATTGGCATCAGGAGGTATTGGATATTTCCATGCACCTTCTGCAGAATACCGGTCATTAAACATATCTAACATAACAATTTGCCCGATGGCACCATCTTCATACAATTGTTTAGCTTTTTCATTCCCCAGTGATGACATGCCCTGGCTGCCAACCTGGAGCACTTTGCCAGTTTCTTTCTGGGCCTTTATTACTTCATGACCCTCCTCAAACTTTTGAACCATCGGTTTTTCACAATACACTGCTTTACCTGATCTCAGAACCTCAATACTGATTTTCTTGTGCCAGTGATCCGGTGTAGCAATAATCACTGCATCGATATCCTTGCGATCAAGAATTTCACGATAGTCCCTGGTTACGAAAATATCATTACCCCATAATTCTTTTGTCCTGGCCAGACGACCAGTGTACAGATCGCAAGTGGCGACAAGTTTTACGCCAGGTACCCGAAGGGCTGTATTTGTATCATAGATACCCTGAATACCAGAACCAATCAATGCGAGATTGATATTGTCATTAGCTGCAAACTTTGCTGATGCATACGTTCTTGATTCCATCAAAAGCCGTTGGTTATATTTCCTGGTGAATATCAACGGCGATGAAGAAACAAGAGCTGTACCCAGTAATGTTTTTTTAATAAACGATCTTCTTGATTTGTAGCTGTCATTGTTTTTCATTGGACATGATAATTAATTGATTAATAGATATTATTGATAGTTGATTATTTGTAAATATTAAGGACATTTTAGTCCTGAGAGTACTTCTTTTGCCCAACCAATATATTCCGGCCGTTCTTTAAACTGGCCTGCAGAAAATATCCTCAAACCTGCAAGTTTTCCGGCATTTACCATCTCAACATAGTGTCCAAGGACCGTTTTGAATTCATCCTCGGTCAGCCAACGGCCTCCTCCGGAGCCGGATCTCAGGTATAATCCGGCGATCACGGGTTTGTCGGGATGGTGTTCAAGTCCTGCAGCCAGATGCTCTTTGGCATGTGCCATGAGTTCAGGATCGTTTCCCCACAGGTTCAGGATCACACCATCGATATCAAAATCAAAAGCATGACGGCCCTGATTCCGGTGAGGGTAATGTGGAACCCACAGTTGCAGCTTCGGATTAATTTCTTTGGCTGCGGCAATGATCTCCCGCCATTGTTCTTCCGTACGGTATCCTTCTTCAACCTCATCATAAAAATCATTCAGGTACATTCCCAGGATGCCGGGATGTTCCAGGGATAATTCTGCAACCCATCGTGCATGTTTTAACGATTGTTCATGCGTCCAACCCCAGGCTGCCCTTTCGATCTTGGCAAACACATATTCTACACCAGGAATCTGAAGCAAGCTGTACATGTGTGTTTCCTCCCAGGAGTGACCAGAATAGGGCTGGTCATGCGACCAGATAAGGTTGAATCCAAGCTCATTAACCAGATCAGTCGGGTCGACATCCCTTCGATGATTCCACAGGGAAATCAGACACTCCCTCTCGGCTTTCTGGATATTCTCAGCACCTTCAATATTCACATCAGGAGAACTTGCATGTACCACAGTAGCTGTTAACTCTTCGTCTGAAGGGATATTATAAGCTGTTGAGGATGGGGATTGTGCTTTGATATCTGACAGCCCTGAAATACAGATTCCCAGAGAAAAGAAGGCGATGATGAGTTTGTTTTTGTTAGGTTTCATAGTTACTATTCTATTATTTGATATTATAAAATTTTATGTTGCACAATAAAAGAATGAAAGTAACAAATTCCTGTGAAAACAGCAATTATACAGATATCAATGGAGGTTTACTTAAATAGTGTACCGTATAAATACCCGAGTACAGCCATAACGTATTACCTTTAATCGAGTTTGTAATTCCATGTATGGTCAATATGATTCATTTTCGACTTCCGAAAAACATCGGCTTATCGCAATTTATAACCGATTACTTCACTGGTAAATATCCCCCCGATCATCAGTACCAAACTGTGACCAGATCAGTTCTTTCTCATAAGTAGACCAGAAATTCTGGTGTTCAAGAATATCTTCGTACACATAAAATTAATTAGTGTGCACACATGGTTCCATAATTATTTATAGTCTGACAATTTGTTTAATTGATACTGATTTATAAATTTGAATGCTAAATACAAAAAGCTATTAAAAAGATTGAGACTGTCTAAAAAGTAGTATAAACCACAGAGTC
>CAZGOR010000199.1:0-7202 GCA_964527875.1 uncultured Bacteroides sp.
GATATTTATTTTGTTCTAACATATTGATATAAAATGCATGGAGCATGGAGCATGGTGCATGGAGCATAGAGCATGGTGCATGGATTATAGAGTACAGATCAAACAAAAGATTTAAATTAATGTTCAATATGTATTTTTTAATAATTTGTTGATTTCCAGACTGATATGTAAAATTTTGATATTGTAATATTGAAATCCCGGAACATTGTATTTATAAATTGTTTCATTGTAATATTAATCTATTAATCTATCATTCCATTATTCTATTCTGCTATAACTCATGAAAATTCAACAAAACTCACACCCCAATACCCACACACACTAATATACAAATTTACCAGTATACCAATTTACTTACAATTCTATCATAGCTTTCATAACGCCATCTTTATATCCAGACACGAGGTCAAATGCTTCTTTTGTTTGCTCGAAGGGAAAACGGTGTGTAATCATTTTGTCAACATCAATACTGCCCTGAGCAATCATATCGATTGCAGGTTGTATGCAATCATTTTGGCGCCGGACATTTTGCAGGCATAATTCTTTTCTTCTGATCACATCAGCAGGTAAAGACCAGTGATCAAATTCTGGTATTCCAATAATCATAATCTTACCGCCGGGTTTTAGCATTTCAATAGCCTGATTCATAGCATCCTGCTGTCCGCAGCATTCAAAAACGACATCCAGCATTTGAGGTTCTCTTTCAACAATTGCCCGTACAATATCTTCATTTTCCGGATTACCGGTCCATGAGGCTCCATAATTTGCAGCAATTTCAAGACGTTCATCGATCTTATCGGTTACATATATTCTTTCTGCTTTCTGTGCTTTTGCAGGAAGCAAAACACTCATTCCAATCGGACCACATCCCAGGATTCCAATACTTTTACCTTTTAAGGGACTGTCATAGAGTTTAAGGGAATATATACCGATTGACAGGGGTTCAGCCAGAGCAGCATGATCAAAGCTCATATGTGCGGGTATGGGATAACAACTTTTTTCGGGCATTACAATATACTCTGATAATGAACCATCGGCCTGTCCCGGACAACCGAGAAATCTGAGTTTACGGCATGTATGAGGACGACCGGCAAGGCACTGGTCACATTCTCCGCAAGGCATGGCAGGTTCTATTGCAATTCTGTCACCAGGTTTTACCCGCGTGACAGCCCGACCTGTTTTAACAACAGTTCCTGCACATTCGTGTCCGACTGGAAATGGATATTCCACAACCAGACTGCCAATCCTGCCTGTTGTATAATAATGTACATCTGATCCGCAAACACCTGTCCGCTCCATACGAATCAAGACATCAGTATTATTTACGATCGTGGGGTCCGGTACTTCCATTATCTTCATCTGACGAATACCGGTAAGCATCATCGATTTCATATCAATCTGTTTTGAAATTAAAATCATAAAGTTAAAAGAAATAAGGTATCCGGAAAAAATTAAAAATATTTACATGAATGTAGTTGAAAAGCCAGGATTCAAAATATTGATTGATCATGTAAAACCTGTCTTTCAATAGGGATATAAGAATCATTCATACCACCTGTTCATAATTGATCCCAAACCTTTAAAACATAATAAGCGATATCTGGAGACTAACTTAAATAATATCTATATTTATGATTCAATTTTTAATTATTTAATATTAAATGAATATACTGGAGCAGCTTAAGCAATACACTGAAGTGGTTGCAGATACAGGTGATTTTGAAAGTATCAGGAAATTTAAACCAATAGATGCAACTACAAATCCATCCCTTATTTTCGCAGCAGCACAGCATGAAAAATATTATTCCCTGATAGAGGATGCTTTGGCATATGCAAAAAAGAAAGCAAAGAACAGTGAAGAAAGACTGCAACACTGTCTTGACAAGGTTGTTATCAATTTTGGTAAAGAAACCTTGAAAATAGTTCCCAGAAGGGTCTCAACAGAAGTTGATGCCAGGTTATCATTTGATATTGAACAAACCATTGAAAAGGCCAGGACTCTGATAACATTATATGAGGATGAGGGAATTGACAGGAGCCGCATATTGATCAAGATTGCATCAACATGGGAAGGTTTCGGGGCTGCAGAAGTACTTCAGAAAGAAGGTATCCATTGTAATCTGACGCTTTTGTTCAGCATGCCTCAGGCTATTGCCTGTGCTGAAGCAGGTGTTCAACTGATATCTCCTTTTGTGGGAAGAATCCATGACTGGTATAAAAAGGAAAAGGGGGTTAACAATATCGCGGCATCTGAAGATCCGGGAGTAAATACTTTAAAGGAAATATATACATATTATAAAAAATTCGGTTACAGTACCGAAATAATGGGAGCAAGCTTCAGGAATACCGGGCAGATAACTGAGCTTGCCGGATGTGATCTTCTGACTATTTCACCAACTCTGCTTCAACAACTTGATGAAATGGAAGGTGAACTGGAATGCAAGTTGAATCCGGAAAAGGCAAAAAAAGAAGTTATAGAGAAAATCTCACTTGATGAAAAAACATTTCGCTGGATGCTTAATGAAAATGCAATGGCAACTGAAAAACTTGCGGAAGGTATCAGAAGATTTACAGCCGATCTTATTAAGCTGGAACAATTTGTATCCTCAAATATCTGATAATATGGAAAACCGCATCAGAGATCTTCTTAAGCGTGAATCAAAAGCTGTTCAGAATATACCTGTTAATGATTCATTTAATAAATCCGCTGAATTGATTTTTAAACATGTTCATCAAAAAAAAGGCAAACTCATTTGCTGTGGCATGGGTAAAGCCGGACAAATAGCAATTAATATTGCAACTACCTTCAGTTCCACAGGAACCCCGGCTGTTTTTCTCCATCCAAGTGATGCACAGCATGGAGATCTGGGCGTTTTGCAGGAGAATGATATTCTGCTTTTGATATCAAATTCAGGAAAAACAAGGGAAATCATTGAACTTGTTACATTGTCAAAACAACTTTTTAATCTTCCAATTATAATTATTACCGGAAATTTGCAGGGTGATCTGATCAAACATGCTGATATCATACTTTATACCGGAAGTCCGGATGAGATTTGTCCCCTTGGCTTGACCCCGACAACTTCAACAACAACCATGACAGTGATAGGGGATATCCTGGTAGTAATGATGATGGAAAAGATAGGTTTTACTGTTGCAGACTATGCAAAACGACATCATGGTGGTTACCTTGGATTGCAATCAAGAAACTCCCTGTTCAAAAATGAGAATAAATAAGGAACAAACAGCCGGACTGATCATAGATGTTCAGGAAAAACTTACTCCACATATATTTAAACATGAATTAATTTCCTCTAATACTGTTCTTCTGATCAGAGGTTTAAGAGTACTTGATATACCATTAATCCTGACTCAACAATATACCAGGGGACTGGGTGAAACCATAACTTCAATATCTGAAGCTATTGGAAATATTATGCCGGTTGAAAAAATTTCTTTCAGCTGCTGTGATGAACCAGTATTTATAGAAAAATTAGGTCAACTTGGGAGAAAAAATATTATCATAGCTGGAATTGAAGCACATGTTTGCATTCTTCAAACTGTACTGGATCTCATGGATAAAGATTATCTGCCTGTTGTTGTTGAGGATTGCATCTCGTCGAGAAAGAAAAGAGATATAAAAACTGCTGTTGAAAGAATGCGTCAGGAAGGAGCATTGATTACTACATATGAATCCATCCTTTTTGAATTAACACGTTTTGCGGGTACCGATGTTTTTAAG
This sequence comes from uncultured Bacteroides sp., assembly GCA_964527875.1. Taxonomy (GTDB): domain Bacteria; phylum Bacteroidota; class Bacteroidia; order Bacteroidales; family SM23-62; genus LJUQ01. The sequence goes on from CAZGOR010000199.1 coordinate 3,743, forward strand.
CAGATTTCAAGGATTATTAAATAATTTTAGAATGAATATGGGCTTTAAACATATTTTGATAAGGCTTATCTACCGGGCAAGAAAATCAGCATTATGATGGATTATCTGACTCGTACAAACTATAGAGGGAAAAATATATACGATCACTTTCTATCCGGTTTCTGATTAATACATAATAGGTATTAACAAAAACAGAAACAATAGAAACAAAAGAAATAACAAAATGAGAAAGATTTACGGGATCGGGGAAACACTCCTTGATATTATATTTAAAGAGGGGAAGCCAATGGCGGCCAAACCTGGAGGATCTTCATTAAACAGCATGATAAGTCTTGGAAGATTGGGTCTGGATATAGATTTCATCAGCGAATTTGGAAATGATCCGATAGGGTACCTTATCGATTCATTTCTTAGAGAAAATAATGTAAAAACAGATTATGTAACCCGCTTCAGCAATGGTAAATCAGCCCTGGCCATTGCATTTCTTGATGAAAATAATAATGCTTCATATACTTTCTATAAAGATTTTCCACCTGAAAGATTAAGCAATATACCGGACAAAACTGCAGCAGATGATATCGTAATTTTTTGCTCTATTTATGCTATTACAAAAGCTGTGAGAACAAATCTTATGAAGTTTGTCCGCACTGCAATGGAAAACCGGTCGCTGATATTGTATGATCCGAACTTCCGGACTGCCCACCTGCATGAACTTGAGGAACTTAAGCCGCTTATTATGGAAAATCTCATGATGGCAGATATTGTAAGGGCTTCAGATGAGGATATGAGAAATATTTTTCAGGTCAATGATTCAGAAACGGCTTATCATGCAGTGAGGGAATATTGTAAGGTACTTGTATATACAACTAATACAAAGGGAGTAACAGTGCACACACCATCCGGCACGTTCCGCTATCCGGTTAAAAAGATTGATCCTGTCAGCTCAATCGGTGCTGGAGATAACTTTAATGCCGGTATGGCTTATTCACTGATCAGGGATAATATCAGCAAAATGATGCTGACCAGTCTTTCGGAAGATCAATGGAGGAAGATTATTGAGACAGCAGTAGATTTTGCAACAGAGGTTTGCTTAAGTTGGGATAATTATATTTCATGGGAGTTTGCAGAGAGAGTTGTCAGGGGTATTTGAAAACGGATTAGTATAGAGAAGAGAATAAAATTAGAAATTCGATTCTCTAATTTTTCGATTCTTTTCTTCCTTTCTGACATATTTTCATAAATAATAATATTGACTTGTCAGATAGGTTTACCATTTTTCAATATATATTCCTCACATTCAAGACACCAGATGCCATTATTTTTTTCAATGATATCAGCAAGGTCTTTAAAAAATGGATCCGTTTCTCCCAGATTACGAAAATTTTCTATAGCAGTGAGTGGCATCAAGATATTCGTATAAATCAATTTTTTACCTCCGGGAATTTCAGGCAGTCTTTTTGTTGTATCAATGACAGCGTCAAGACCCCCGATATGGGTCACCATTACAGCCGGATTTATCCGGCCTTTTCCCATCATGTCCAGTGCTTCTTTCATATCATCGGTGTTACCTCCGCTAGTCCCCACGACATGTGTAAAGGCATAGTGAACATTATAGAAGTTAAACTCAGCACTAAAATTCTGGTCTTCAGGTCCTGCAAAAAAGTTTAGACAACCGTTAAAACCCAGGATCCGGTCTGCCTGTTCAACAACCTGTCTGACAGGAGTAAATACAAAAACATCGTCATATCCTTTTCCTCCGGTCAGTTCCCTGAGATAAGAAATAGGATCAGGGATGTTTCGGGTGTTTACATAGATCAAATGAACACCATTTTTACGTGCATCTTCTATTGTATGCACCCTGGCGGCTCGTTCCAGTCTGTGATCATCAATATCGGTAATGACAAGTAATCCTGGTTTCCGGTCACGGTGAATGGCATAATCGATGGCACCTAATCCCATGGGACCGACTCCCGCAAGGATGGCCATGTTGCCACCTTCCCTGATATCCATTTGGTGTACATATGATCCGTAAGTCGTATGGTAACTTGCGTGAAATGCACCGATGATACAGGATAAAGGTTCAGAAAGTGAGGCAAGGAAATAATCCTGTCCATGATAGGGAAGAAGACAATTCATTTCCATTACCTCATTTGGAATAATAATATAGGTAGCATCTCCACCAATATAATGATATGAATAACCAGGTGCATCCAGACTGCCTTTATAGTTTAAAGCAGGCTGAATGGAAAATTTATCGCCAGTTTTAAATTGATGTTGCCATTTTTTACCGATCTGTACCAATTCACCTGCAAACTCATGCCCGATTATTGTTGGATGAATATTTACATCATCCGGTATTCTTTTATGGTCTGCTCCCTGTTTGGTAGCTTTATATGACGACATACAGATGCTGTCAGATATTACCCTTGCAAGTATTTCATTATCTTTCAGGGGAGGTAATTCAAATTCTTCTAATCTCAGATCATTTTTACCATAAATTCTTACAGCCTTGGTTTTCATATGATGATTTCTCTATAGTGCCCTGCAATGTTCAATGATATTTGCTTTTACATTATATGACTTCTCTATAATATCATAAAATTCATTCAGGTATATCAACATTTCATTTTTGTGGTACTTATCAAGTAGTTCAAAATTATTTACCAGTGCATAAAATTCTTCCTTTTTTTGTTCAAAAAGATACAAAACTTTTGTTAAATCTTTTTCCGGTATACAATATCCCCTGTAAACTCGCTGTCTGACAGTTTCAATACCCAGATTCTCATCCGGTATGGCATAATCGGTATTGACCATCCCGGAATAATCAAAATCAAATGGAACAGGTAAAGGGTCAAATTTTGATGGATCTTTTAATCTATAGAGTTTAACATTGTGAAGTGCTGGTATGGCCCAATCTGTATTACCGATCATGTACAGAAATACAGTCATGATGTGTACAATATTATAGTCTGTCTGGTTAATCTTAATACCTTTCACTTTTACAGGATATGCATCAATACGGCTTGCCAGACTTTTATTTGATTCGACAATAAAACCATACTTTACGATATCCTTTTTTTTCCCCTTACTGTCGATGTAATTGATTTTCAGTAATCTGACACGGAAACTATAATCGGTCAGCAGGTTGTACATCTTATAACATAAATATTCCTTTAGAACATACTGTTCGAAGAGAGATGCATTCTTACAATGGGTAACAAGTTTCAGTTCATTGTCTTCCAGTGTAAAAATATTATCAGTGTCAGATTTTGAAAATTTTAACTCAATAGGAGGGAATGAACAATACTTTCTTCGAAATTCACCCCTGGGTTTTATTTTTATTTTTTTTGTCATTAAAATGCTATCCTTCAATGAAACAGTCAGGTTTGCAGATACGGATTCATCCTTGTATTTTATTTTATAGAATTCCTTTAAATCCATTTCAATATGCATATTAAGT
>CAZGOR010000200.1:0-7199 GCA_964527875.1 uncultured Bacteroides sp.
AATCTCTGTTTCCTCTGTGGTTAAATGTTTTAATAGACTTTTTAGACAGTCTCTTATAATATTACATTTCGGAGTAAACTTAATAATTAAACATTCTGTAAAGTTCCCAGTATAACAAATGGCTCAAAATCAACATTTTGTTGAAAAATATGATGTCTTATACTAAAAACTTAACATGAAAAAGTTGTCTTAAATCTTTGTGAATGTTTACTTTGTATTAAAATAATATTATATAATGGTTAAGTAAGTTAACCATCCGGCTCAGGAAAGAGTTATTAAAGACAAGATAGTTTCAATTACAAAATCTCAGGAGAGACAGCCATGAAAAGATTCATTATCAGCATATTAATTGTTTTTGCCATCAGTATCACAGCATATAATCAAATCATTGAAGGTAACAATGGATTGTATTATGCAGACCTTGGTAAACCCTATAATGGAATTTATAAAGAACATTTCGATGACGGAAGCACGAAAATCGAAATGAATCTTAAAATGGGTTTATTAAACGGTAAATATTTCGAGTACTACCCGAATAACCAGTTAAAAGAAATCAGATCCTATCATAATGGTATGTTTCATGGAACATGGATAACCTGGAATGAAAAAGGAATTAAGATAGGTGAGGCCAATTACAGGAATAATCAAAAACATGGTAAATGGTATATCTGGGATGAAAATGGAACCAAACGTTACGAGATGGAATACAAAAACGGTAAAAAAACCGGTACCTGGTATCAATGGGATATGAATGGTAATCTAATCAATACAAAAAAGTTTTAACAGCAACACATTTTACAGAATTTACCATAAGTTAAAAAGCGGAGCATATGTTCCGCTTTTTTTTGGCTGATTTTAATTGAAACACTGCCATTTATTTACCAAATACAAAAAATAATATTATTTTTCCTGTTAGTTTAGAAGTCTGATAATAACATTGAACAGATGTATCTATACAATATTCTGAATATCAGTTATTTATAAACTTGTAAATTATTTCATCAATTTTGTTTTTTAAAAAAAAGTGTTAATTTTACTACTAATTAGAAAATTCTTATTACTACAAATATCATAAAAACCTGACCTATGGGCAAGAAAATCTTCCTGTCAATGCCTGTTAAACTGATTGCTATTTTTCTTGCAGCAATTATGTTTTCAGGATGTGCATCTGATAAAAAAAGGGGTACGGAAAAAGAATTCGGGCTTGACTCTACCGAGATCAGTGAAGATCTTCTCGATGATATCGGTACAGCCAAACAGATCTTTTATTCTCTTCCTTCCCCGCTGGAGACAGCAATGTTGTTAAAAAGCGCCGGAGCTACTTATAATGAAGAACTTCTTAATCCCGTAAACAATGCCTCGAATTACACCACAAACAGAACAATGGCTTTAAATCTCGGGATTTATACAACGGATCTCAGTTTTGCCAGTTTATTTGATCAGACCCAGACTTCCATTGAGTACATGAATGCCGCCAAACAGATGGCTGACGGACTCGGGATACTAGATGCTATTGACAACAATACAATTGAAAGACTTGAAGAAAATATCAATAACCGTGATGTTATCATGGATATTATTTCTGAGACAATTATGAGTTCCAGTTCGTTTTTAACTGAAGATGAACGTCCGGCACTTGCTTCAATTGTACTGGTAGGTGGTTGGATTGAAGGATTATATATTGCAACAAATCTTGTAGGAGACGCTCCTATTGAAGATAATAAACTGGTTGAAAGAATTGTAGATCAAAAGCTTTCCTTCGAATGGGTTCTGAGATTACTGGAAGACAACCAGGATCACCCTGATGTGATAGCAATCATGGATGATATCAATGACTTGAAGACAACGTTTGATAAAATAACCATTAAAACATCCGAAATTCAGGCTGTTCCTGATGAAGAATCCAATGTGACTATTCTCAAATCAGAATCAACAATCGATATAACACCTGAAGTTTTCAAAGAGCTCTCGGACAAAATTCAGGTTTTGAGACAAAATTTCATTTCTTAAAACATTCGTTCTATGAAAAGGATATTTCATCTTACAATAGTCATAACCGCTCTGGCATTCATTCCATTGTCAGTAAATGCGCAATGTAAAAGTTTTGCAAAGAAAATTTGTAAAGTCGAGCTGGCTCCATATATTCATGATGGAAATTATCATGCAGCCATCTTAACCATTGGTGAAGAAGCCGAACTTTACAAAACCTTTTATTCCGACACGGATTACAGAATTTCAGTATGTGGCAGTGATGACCTGCCTGATATTGAATTCAGGATCATTGATTCAGACCGCAACATTCTATATACCAATAAATCCAATGAATACTCACGGATCTGGGATTTCAGACTGGAAGCCAGTCAGCAACTGAAAGTATTTGTTAAAGTCCCGACAACAGAAGGTCTTCCCGAAGATATTACCACCGGTTGCGTTGCGATCATGTTTGGATTCAAAGAACAATAATTTTATCTCTTTATTACCTGTCAAGCCTGTTTATATACAGGCTTTTCTTTTATTTTTTTCCCAAGGAATTTACCGGTATAGGAATTTTTAACTTTAATCAGTTCTTCAGGAGTTCCTTCAAAAACAATGTATCCCCCCCGGGTCCCCCCCTCCGGTCCAAGATCTATAATCCAATCTGCTGATTTTATGATCTCGAGATTATGTTCAATGGTTATGACACTATGTCCTTTTTCGATCAAAGCGTTAAAAGCATCAAGCAAGCGTTTGATATCATGGAAATGTAATCCGGTTGTCGGTTCATCAAAAACAAAAAGTGTTGGTTTGTGGTTTTGCTCCTTATAAAGATAAGATGCCAGTTTAACACGCTGGCTTTCACCACCGCTCAATGTGCTTGAAGATTGTCCGAGTTTGATGTAGCCCAATCCCACATCTGCAAGAGGTTTGAGTTTTGCAACAATTTTCCTTTCAAGGTTTTCATCAGTTTCACTAAAAAAATCAATCGCCTGGTTCACACTCAAATTTAACAGTTCATAAATATTTTTTCCGCGGTATTTTACCTCCAGTATCTCATCCTTAAATCTTTTTCCCTTACAACTTTCACAGACCAGGCTAATATCTGCCATAAACTGCATTTCAACTTTAATCACCCCTTCTCCCTGACACTCTTCACAGCGTCCGCCATCAATATTAAAAGAAAAATGTGATGGTTTATATCCATTTATCCTGGCAATCTGCTGATCAGCATATAGTTTACGGATCTCATCATATGCTTTAACATAAGTAACCGGGTTGGATCTGGATGATTTTCCGATAGGATTCTGGTCAACAAGTACAACGTCATGCAGCAAATGTATATCGCCATCCACGAAATCATAAACCCCGGATCTGTCACCATATGAATTGTATATCTTATTCAGTGCCGGATAGAGAATATTCTTGATAAGGGATGATTTACCCGATCCGCTCACACCGGTGATAATCGTCATAACATTCAAAGGGATTTTAACATCTATATTCTTGAGGTTATTTTCCCGGGCACCCCTGATCCTGATATAATTGTTCCATTTTCGTCTGATCGAAGGAATTTCTATGCTCTCTTCACCTTTTAAATATTTTGCTGTTAAACTTTTACTGTTTTTCAACAGGCTTTCGGGAAGTCCCTGATACACGATTTGCCCCCCCTGTAATCCGGCCAGCGGACCCATATCAATGATCTCATCGGACGATCTTATGATCTCTTCATCATGCTCAACAACCAGTACAGTATTGCCCAGTTTCTGAAGATTCCTCAAAACACCTATCAGCAAATGTATATCTCTTGGATGGAGCCCGATACTGGGTTCATCGAGGATATACAATGAACCTACAAGACTGCTTCCAAGAGATGTTGCAAGATTAATTCGCTGGGATTCACCCCCTGAAAGAGTAGATGATAACCTGTTCAGGGTCAGATAACTCAAACCCACATCTATCAGATACTTCAACCTGAAACTCAGTTCTGCCAGGATCCTTCCTGCTATTTTTTCTTCATTCTCATTCAGGTTCAAATGATTAATGAATCCATACAATTCATTTACAGGCATTGAAACAAGCTCCTGGATGGTCTTTTTCTGGATCCTGACATAGGAAGCTTCCTTTTTTAAACGTGTCCCCTTACATTCCGAACATATCGTTTTGCCACGATATCTTGACAACATCACCCGATACTGTATCTTATATTTCTTATTTTCAAGATGGTCAAAAAATGCGTTCAGACCCCTGAAATATTTGTTACCCTTCCATATCAATTGTTTTTGTTCGGGGGTAAGCTGGTAATATGGTTTGTGGATGGGTATACCGGATTTGTCAGCATGATATATCAACTTTTCTTTCCATTTCCTCATTTTCTCACCTTTCCAGCAAACAATCGCATCTTCATATATTGATAAACCTTTATTCGGGATAACAAGATCCTCATCAATACCGATCACCTTACCATAACCTCCACACAATGGACATGCACCCAGCGGATTATTAAAGCTGAACATATGAACATCCGGTTCCTCAAATTTGATTCCGTCAGCCTCGAACTTGCCTGAAAATGAGCAAACAGATGGATTATTTTCGTCCATAACTTTAACAAGACATTTTCCCTTTCCCAAACTAAAAGCTGTCTGAACGGAATCAGCATAACGTGCAACAGAATCCTCATCAAGCTGAACCTTAATCCTGTCAATAACAATATTTGCCTTTTTCGTTTGGATCAAAGCAGAGGATCCCGTGATCAACTCTTCCAACCGTAACAATTCACCATCATATTCAATACGGGTTATCCCCTGTTTAACCAACAAAGCCATCTCTTCTTTGATATCCCGGTCGGCAGAAAAAACATATGGAGCAAGAATCATGACACCTGTTGCTTCGCCCAGGCCAGTGATATAATTAACAACATCGGTCACAGTATGTTTTTTAACCCTTCGGCCGGAAACAGGAGAATAGGTTTTGCCAATACGTGCATACAGAAGTTTCAGATAATCATATATCTCCGTTGACGTACCAACTGTTGATCTTGGATTTCGTGTGTTGACCTTTTGCTCAATAGCTATTGCAGGAGGAATACCTTTAATAAAATCTACATCAGGTTTATTGATTCTCCCCAGGAATTGTCGGGCATAGGCCGACAAACTTTCGACATATCGGCGCTGACCCTCGGCATACAGCGTATCAAATGCAAGCGATGATTTACCTGAACCTGATAAACCGGTTATAACCACCAGTTTATTTCTGGGTATCTGAACATCAATATTTTTAAGATTATGTACCCTTGCACCTTTGATGTAAATATTTTTTTTTGTATTTTTATAACTTGCTGGCATGAAAAATGTTATATATTTGAATGCCTGGAAGCAAAAAACTGATTTCAAAAGTAATATATATTGAAATACTAATTTTTTTAGATTTATTGAAAATTCATTTGTTTGAAAAAAATATGGAGGAAAGCCTATAGAAAATCTCTACCCGATTCTAATCAAAGAAGGAGGTAGTTTTTATGTTAAAACAACTTTCGGATCAGGAACTAATTCAGAGATTCCTTAAAGGCGATCATGCCAGTATCGAGTTTTTGATCAACAGGCACAAAAACAAGGTTTATACTTACATAATCCTTACTGTCAAGAATCAGCATCTGGCTGAAGACATTTTTCAGGATACTTTCATTAAAGTCATCAAATCCCTTCATGAGGGAAAATACAGAGATGATGGAAAGTTTTTATCCTGGGTTATTCGTATTGCGCATAATCTTATCATCGATCATTTCAGAAAAGAAAAACAGATCAACACTTTTACGAGTGAAGATTATGAGGTAGATGTTTTTAATTCAAAAAAACTTTCTGAAGGAAATATTGAGGAATTCCTCATCAGGGACCAAATCATAAATGATGTCCGCTCCCTTGTTAATGAATTACCGGAAGACCAGAAACAGGTGATCCTGTTGAGACATTACGGGGGATTGAGTTTCAAGGAAATAGCAGAACAAACGAATGTTAGCATCAATACTGCCCTGGGGCGTATGAGATATGCCCTGATCAACCTGAGAAAGTTCATCCGGGAAAAGAAAATCAACCTGACAATAAATTAATTTATTGTTTATCACAGATACTTTTTTCTATCGTATAACGTTACCATAATATGTTGAATTCTTTCTAAATTGCCTATGGTGAAAGTCTCTACCCTGTATTACATTTGTGACAATCTGGAGGAAAACAAAAATGAACTGATTGATATTGAAATGATTACAAGCAGAAAAAACTTTGATTACAAAGAAGTTTGGGATTTTCTTGATCATCTTAATTTCGAAATCGATCAAAGTATTGTAAAGAGGGTCTTAAACCAGTTTTGTCAGCTTTAAAAATCTTCTATCTTCATTGATGCTTTTAAAGAGGCTGTCTAAAAAGTCTATTAAAACATTTAACCACAGAGGAAACAGAGATTAAACAGAGTTCACAGAGGTTTGATATTAAGAAAGTTAATTCTCTGCGGACTCTGTGAAAACTCTGTGGACTCTGTGGTTTATACTACTTTTTAGACAGCCTCTTTTATTGCTTAAAAAAAATATTGAATATATGACATGCCATAATTCCCGCGGTTTCTGTCCTATATACAAACTGTCCCAGGCTTGCCTCCGTAAATCCATGTAATAATGATTGACTTACCTCATCGTTTGTAAAGCCTCCTTCTGGTCCGATCATCATAATTGCCGGAGTATCAGGAATCATTTTTTTCGTAATGAATGGAAGGTTATTTGAATTACAATGAGTAATGATCTTTGTTTTACCCGGGGTATCTGCAATGAACTTGTAAAACTCCTTCAATGGATTGAATTTCGGAAGATAGGCCCGCCGGGATTGTTTCATTGAAGCAATGATGATCCGTTCAACCCTTTCCATATTTATTTTTGTACGCTCTGATCTTGCACAAATTATGGGGGTTATTTCATCAATTCCTATTTCAGTCACTTTTTCAAGAAACCATTCAAACCTTTCAGTCTTTTTAGTTGGTGCTATGGCAATATGAAGATAGTGATGTCGTTTCTTAAAATTTCTGACCGTCTGAACGATCCTGATCTCACAATTTACCTTATCGGGTTTCACCAATACAGCAGTAAACAAATTGCCCTTTCCATCAACAAGATGAATTGTATCATTTTTCTTTAACCTCAATACACGAATACAATGTTTCGATTCTTCTGCGCTTAATAT
>CAZGOR010000201.1:0-7195 GCA_964527875.1 uncultured Bacteroides sp.
ATAAAGAGTACCGCACGAAATTGATATTTCGAACAAAATAATTCTAAAAGGCGTTTAAATTTGTGTATTTGTAAATTGGTGTGCTTGTGTGTTGGGTTTGGGGTGTGAAGTTACTACCGATTGTTAATCGGTAGTTGCGTTTATCCCTGGTGTTACAGAAAAGTCCGGTTGTTAACCGGTCACATTCCAACAGCGTGGAGAAAACAGAAAAGTCCGGTTGTTAACCGGACACATTCTAACAGCGTGGAGAAAACAGAAAAGTCCGGTTGCCAACCGGACACATTCCAACAGCGTGGAGAAAACAGAAAAGTCCGGTAGCACGGAGAACAACAGAAAAATTGTAATCAACTCAAATATTTTCCATGGCATGAACGCATTCTATAAAAATATAAAATGCTTCAGTTTAATTATAAATACCTGTATATTTTTCTATTCTGCATATGCACAAACACATTTTAATCAACCGGTGATCAATCAATACAGTGCAGTTGAAACAATCATGAATAATAATCCCGGAGATGCGGATACCATTGAAGTAACCAATCCTGAACATTTCAAACGAGGTGATTTTGTGCTATTCATTGTCATGAAGGGTGCCGAAATATATACGCCTTCGAATTACCCTGATGATCCGGATTTCTGGGGCAAAATATTAAATATCAATAATACAGGTGCATATTCTATAAATCCTGTTGAACAGGTGGAAGGCAATCTGGTCATCCTTTCCACTCCACTTGAAAATGTAAAACCAATGAAATCCGGAGAAATGGCCCAACTGGTTCATATACCGTTGGTTCAAACAGCTATTCTGGATACAGTTATGACATGTAAGCCATGGGATGATCAATCAGGTACCGGTGGTGTTCTTGTTTTGATGGCAACGGGAAAAATCGTGATGAACAATAAAATCGATGTTACCGGAAAAGGGTTCAGAGGTGCCGACCCAGGCAATGATTACTACATGGGAGGATGTGGTACTGCCAGTGATTATTTTTATACCGTTGATGCGGTCAATTTGGCTGGATTAAAGGGCGAAGGAATTGTATATAAGGGTTTTCCCTATAAAAGAGGTTATTGGTATGCAGCTAACGCGGGCGGGGGAGGTAATGGTAAATATTCCGGCGGTGGTGGCGGAGGAAATCACGGTCCGGGAGGCTGGGCTGGTAAAGAATTGGAATCATGTTCTCCACTGACAAACTATGGCGGTGGCGGCAGGCATATTCCATCAGATTATTTTACCAATGAAGGTCCTATGCAAAATCGTCTCTTTATGGGAGGCGGAGGTGGCACATCCACGCAGAATCCCGACAGCTCACGTTTTGCCACACCAGGTGGAAATGGCGGAGGCATAGCCATAATTATCACCGACACATTACAAACATTAAGTAAAGATACAATACTTGCATGCGGCGAATCTGTAAAAGACACTGCCACAGCAGGAGGTGGTGGTGGAGGTGGTGGTGGAATGGTTGTTATAGATGTGAACCATTATCACGGTAACTTTCATATTGATGTCCATGGTGGTTCCGGAGGATCTACCAATTCCCCGGAAAAAACAGGCCCCGGGGGATTCGGGGGTGGTGGATTCATCTGGTTTTCAGGAAATGAACTTCCACAAAATGTAACAATTGATACCACAAATGGTAAAGCAGGATTCTGGCTGCCAGATAATTCGCATTATAGTGCCATTACTTCATCTCAAATATCCGGGAATATCCTTGGTAATTTAATATTGCCTCTTTCCGGAACACTCTTTAATTACCTGGATGATAAATTTGTTTATTGCACCGGGGAAATTACTGAATATTTACCTGCATCAACACCTAAAGGCGGTTTCGGTGATTATACTTTTCTCTGGCAACAATCAGCGGACAAAAAAAACTGGAATATTGCAGATGGAGAAAATAACCTGATGAATTATTTACCCTCTGCCAATTTTGATACCATGTATTTCAGAAGGATTGTCGAATCAGGATCAATCAGCGACACCAGCAATATTATTACTGCCATTCATCTTCCACCCATCATAAATAATATTATTCAAGGAGGAGGCATCGTATGTGAAAACCAGACTCCCGAACCTCTTATACAATCAGAATTGTCAATAGAAGGTGGAACAGGATCTTATACATACCTGTGGCAAATTCGTTCAGGAGAAGGTTTCATTCCTGCCCCGGCAATCAATTATAATCCTGAATATACCCCCCAACCGTTATCCGGGAATACCATTTTTAGAAGATTTGTAAAATCCGATGATTGCATCAGCTACAGTAATGAAGTAGAATTTGAAGTCCGGCTGAATCCAAGATTCTTGGAATCTCCAGTGAGTGATACAATCAATTCCGGAGATACCATTCTTTTTCATTCCCTTGCAAGCGGATATGAACCGATAACTTATCAATGGATATATAATAATGAAGTTATTGATAATGCTACAGGAAATGTTCTGGTCATAACGAATGCCCATACAAACCAAACAGGATATTATTATTGCATCGCTGAGAATGAATGTGGCCTGGCTTTCAGTGATACAGCATACCTGCTGGTAATGCCTGGTGTTTTTGTTAAACCCACCGGTATGGAAACAGATAAACCGACTATTTTCCCCAATCCCACCAGCAAAAGGATATTCATTGATCACGCTTCGAAAGGGGAAAACATTATAACTATATATCATATCTCCGGCACTCATATTAAAACACTCAGGAATATTTCATCAATTGGACTGGAGGATATGACTGCCGGATTATATTATCTCAAGATTGAATATCCGGAAACAGCATTGCTTCGTTTCAGACAGTTAGTAATATTTCATTAATCTTGATTTACGCGTTTCGATTTAATTGCTACCTTCTCTTGAAACAAACTAATGTCAGGATTGTGTCACATCTGTATTTCATTTTTTAAATTAACAAATTAATTATTTCTAGCAGATTAACACGGATAATGTCGCAGATTCATGCAGAAATTAATTCATTGGTTCTGAGCTATCTGCAAGAATTTGCGTTTACCTGCCTGCCGTCAGGCAGGAATTTGCGAACATCTGCGAGAAGCCTTTAAATACTTTTTAACCGATCACAATCCATTTTTCCATGTTGTGATACAGCCCATTGAAAACCGGTTGTAATACACACCCATTCTATGAGGGAAATATTTACCAAACCTGACTTTTAATGGCAATAATGGCAGCCTGCTCACCTGTGTGATCTTTACACTTGCATTTATTTGCTAATTTAGCTTCAAATCTATTTCTCATGAAATGTCAAAGGATCTCCTCCTGGCTGGGTAACTGGGGATTAATAACGGCATTTGTCATTATCAAACTGCTGGTTCATTTCCTGACAAATACTATTTACGAAATTCACAGAGATGGTTTTCTGTACATTGAACTGGGAAACCATCTTAATTGGGGTTACTTTTCTGTCCCCCCATCAATTGCTGTATTTGCAAATATTGCAAGGTTCATTTTCGGTGACACCGATTTCGGGATCCGGTTTTTTCCCGCGATCATCGGTGCGATTTCACTGGTTATCATTGGGATCATGGTCAAAGAAATGGGAGGCGGAAAAATGGCCCAGTTCCTGGCCTTGCTGGCATTCCTGACATCACCGGCATTCCTCAGAAGCAATACCTTGTTCCAGCCTGTTTCTTTTAACCAGTTTTATTGGCTCCTTCTTTCTTTCCTGATCTTCAGATTGATCCGAACGGAACGTCCAATTTACTGGATATGGATCGGTATCATAGCCGGATTGGCTTTCCTCAATAAGTATTCAGTGGTTTTTTACCTGACAGCATTCCTGATATCCATCTTTCTTACCAGCACAAGAAAATGGCTCAAAACTTATTACCCTTACCTGTCGGGATTCATTGCCTTGTTGATCGCTCTCCCAAACCTGATATGGCAGTTTCAGCATGACTGGCCTGTTATCAATCATATGCGTGAACTGGCTGAAACACAGCTGATCCATGTCAGGATTGATAACTTCCTGATAGAACAGTTAATGATGAACTTCCCGGCAATATTGATCTGGATTCCCGGATTGATATTCATCCTTTTTACCAGGAACGGTAAACAATACAGAATCTTTGGACTGATATATCTACTGACACTCCTCCAGATCATCATCCTCAGGGGTAAACACTATTACACACTTGGACTGTATACCATGCTTTTTGCTTTTGGCGGATACATCATTGTTAAATGGTTCCATGGAAGATTACAATTTGTACGATACATTATCATTGGCTTAAGTATTATCCTCGCTCTTTTTATCCTGCCCATCAGTCTGCCCGTTATGAAACCTGAACAATATGTCCGGTTTATGAAAAGCATTGGAATGGAGAAAAATCAACGATGGGAAGATGGTCTTTACCATGAACTTCCCCAGGATTATGCCGATATGATCGGCTGGAAGGAGCTAACAGGTATTGTCAGAGATACGTATTACAGTCTGACTCCGGAACAAAGGAAACATTGCACCATATTTGCAAACAACTATGGTGAAGCCGGTGCCATTAATTTTTACGGGCGAAAATACGGATTGCCGCGTGTAATAAGCTTTAATGACAGTTACCTTTACTGGGCTCCTGACAGTATAGCGGATGATTACCTGATCAAAGTCGGGGAAAGCGATGATCTTGTTGAAATGTACGATGATGTTAAAATAGTCGGCAGAATCAGTACACCTTATGCCAGGGAATATGGTATGCCTGTATATCTCTTCAAAAATCCAAAAATAGATGTAAACAGATATTACCAGGAACGGTTGCATCAGGAACGGAACGACCAATAAAATTAGCATTAATCCAGGAATATGTTCACCACCCCTCTGTGTGAGGCTGTGTCACAACTTATTAAAATACTTAACCGCAAAGTGCGTAAAGGAAGCGCAAACCTGCCTGCCGAAGTGCTTCGGCACGCAGGCAGGGATCGTAAAAAATTGATCTTCAGCCAATTGACCTTTACGTTCTTTGCGGCAACTTTGCGATCTCCGCGGTTAAATAGAGTTGTGACACACCCCCATGTTTGCATAACGGACAGAGGGGGTGAAATAAGTCTTAAAGTTATACGGTTCAACAAGCTCCCGATAGACCATCGGGAGCTATCAGAACGCAAAGCACATAGTATTATATACAAAATGATTCCGTAAATTTGACACAACATTTGAATTCATTAAATAATATAAACATGAAAATTTCCTTATTTCAAAGGTTTAAATTCACCTTAATTTTGATTACCATGATACCTATATTCACCAACTGCCGTTCCCAGCCACCTGAAACAGTGGAATATGTTGACCTTGAAAAATATACAGGCCTCTGGTATGAGATTGCTGCTTTTCCTGCCAGATTCCAAAAGGGCTGTTCCAATACCACGGCTGAATATCAGCTATCAACAAAAGGGTATGTGATTGTAATTAACAAGTGTCAAAGAGAGACCAGGAGGACAGAGATAAAAGGAAAAGCATTTGTTGTGCCAAACAGCGGTAATGCCAAATTAAAAGTCCAGTTTTTCTGGCCTTTCCGTGGTGATTACTGGATATTCGATCTGGCTGATGATTACAGCTGGGCTGTCGTGGGTAGTCCCAAAAGAAATTATCTATGGATCCTGGCAAGATCGCCGGAGATGGACACCCAATTATATGATGAAATAACCAGCCGGGTTGCAGGAAAAGGATTCGATATCAGCAAACTGGAAAAGACCTACCACGGAAATAAATAAATCCATCACAATAACTTTGTTTTTCATATATTTACTCAAATATGATAAACTAATCTGTTGTTGGATTGAAACAATCAACCAATTGAATAATAGATTATTTTTTATAGAGTAGTGCAGTGCCGCGACGCGGCTCTACTTATATTAGAAAATCAATATCTTTGATTTAATCGGATAATACATTTAAAACAAAGCAAACCATATTAAGATGGACATCAATAAAACTGTTCAGGTTCTTCAGGGTCAGATTGAAAAGCTTAATATTAAAGACTTTGACCTGAATGCATGGAAGAATTTTACAATTCTGCTCCTGGAGAGGATTTTCGGTCCTGGCAACAAGAAAATCCAGTCTATCCAGAATATCAAATATGACCAGGGAAGCTGGGTTCTGCGTGATGAAACCGGTTATACAAATTCGATGGAAGCCTGTAAAAAACTTGGGAGGGAAGTCCTTGAGGAAGCTATTATTGAGCTTGAAACATTCGGTGTGCCGGAAGCAGCTACTGATCAAATTGATATTCAGGTCATTGTTAACGCACTTGAAGATGAATTGACAGGTACACGATTCAGGGAAATAAAAAAGGCACTGGCAGAAGAAAGACAAATCAAAGACAAGAAGAAAATACTGGTCACCAAACTGAAAAGTTACGGTGCCGATACCGCGTTTGCCATCGTGGCTAATATATTGACGAACCCCCAGGTTACAGACAGACTCAAGCAGTAATTTTGCAGTCAATTTTACCAATATATGCCTCGTGTTGTAGTTGGATTATCGGGCGGAGTCGACTCCAGTGTGGCTGCATATCTTCTTAAAAAGGAAGGTTATGATGTCATTGCTGTATTTATGATCAACTGGCATGATAAAACAGGAACCCTTGAAGGCGACTGTCCATGGAAAGATGATCTTATCTTTGCTCAGTTGGTTGCCAGAAAGCTAAAGATTCCTTTTCATTCTATTGATCTCAGTAAAGAATACAAAAAACGTGTTGTCGATTACATGTTTCGTGAATATGAACGGGGCAGGACTCCTAATCCGGATGTTTTATGCAACCGCGAGATCAAATTTGATGAGTTCCTGAAAGCTACCGCACATTTCAATCCGGATTATGTAGCCACGGGCCATTACTGCAGAAAAGAAACCATTGAAAAGAATGGGAAACCGGTATACAGGCTCCTGGCGGGAAAAGACCGGAATAAAGAACAAAGTTACTTCTTGTGCCAGGTCTCCCAGGAACAACTTGGTAGCGTACTTTTCCCAATCGGAGACCTTGAAAAGACTGATGTCAGAAAGATTGCCACAGATCAGAAATTGCCTACAGCGAAAAAAAAAGATTCACAGGGTATCTGTTTTATCGGCAAAGTCGATTTGCCCACATTCTTACAACAGAAGCTCGAACCCAGGCAGGGTGACGTAATTGAAATACCCAGAAGGTTCAATGGTTATCTACAATACAATCCGGCGGATAACGATCCCGT
>CAZGOR010000202.1:0-7140 GCA_964527875.1 uncultured Bacteroides sp.
TAATAATCACTTACATTGCCATAAGTAAGCCGCATCGTAAAATTAGCATCGGGATAGAATATTTTGTCAGGATACATTTCCATCAGTCCTGCAATATATTTACTGCTGCCCTCTGCAATTTGCATAGCCAGTGGCATGACCTGTTGCTGTAATTCATTATATTTTTCATAGACAGAAACAGCTGCCTGGAAAGCGGGATCCTTATCGAGCACTTTTATTTTGGGATTTTCAAGAAAAGCGTTTAATCTGGTTTCATCTGCAAAAATGGATTTGTCAAACATCTTATCGACAAATTTATCATAATCGCCTCCATATTTTGCTTTAACTTTCACAAGGTAGGGGGGCTGATATTCCGGTTCGATATTATCCTCCATGAACATTTTCAGCATAACCTTAACAACTTTACGGTCGGTTGGTGCATTATAATCCGGAAAGAAACGTTCAGCAGCTCTTTCCATCCTGTCAACGGCTTCATTTAACTGTTCCTGGTTCTCACTCTCAAGCGCTTTATAGAGAGAAGTTGCCTGTCTGGCAAAAGATATGATCTCGCTTCCTCTGAGGAAGCATTCCTGCAGGTACTGTATTACATTCGACAGGTCTGCCCTGGCTTCGACGGCGGTTCTGATCAGCTCCAGTGCATTACCATATTCTGCTTTCCTTGAAGGGTCAGCATTTACCCATTCCATAAATTCCTGTTCCTGTTTCTGTTTTTTCTCTTTGATATTTAACCGTTTTAATCCCTGGCTCTGTCCAATTGAGAACTTCCAATAGTTGCTTGATCCGGAATATTTTGAGGCATATTGAAGTCTCACTTTTTCATCGGCCATCATATCTGCCCAGAGAATTTCCTGTCTGGCACCCCGTATTTTGATTCTGTTAGGGTGTTCGATCTTCAGGACTTCATCAATTTCATAAGAAGTCGCATAACGTTGTGTTCCTCCGGGGTAGCCTATTACCATGGCAAAATCTCCTTCTTCAAAGCCCTTGATGGAAATGGGGAGATAATGTCTGGGTTTGAGGGGAACATTATCCGGTGAATATTCGGCCGGTTTACCATCCGGCGACATGTATACCCTGAAAATACTAAAATCTCCTGTATGTCTGGGCCACATCCAGTTATCGGTATCGTACCCGAATTTCCCAATAGAGGAAGGCGGGGCTCCCACGAATCTTACATCGCGGTATACCTCATATACCAGCAAATAGAACTGATTGCCGCCAAAGAAAGGCCGGATCGTAGCATTATAGTGTGTTTTTTCTGTAACCCGGTTGGTGATCTGTTCATTAACCTCCCGTAATTTTGCGTATCTTTCCTGCCCTTTCAGATCACCCAATGAATCATTTACTTCGTCCGTCACATCCTCAATCCTGATTAAAAAAGTGACAGATAGTCTTGGATTGGGAAGTTCTTCCTCAAGGGTTTTTGCCCAGAAGCCATCTTCCAGGTAATTGTGCTCGGATGTACTGTGAGACTGTATCAGGCTATAACCACAATGGTGATTTGTCAACAGGAGACCTTTGTCAGAAACAATCTCAGCGGTACAACCACCACCGAAAATAACCACAGCATCCTTCAGGCTTGACTGATTGATACTGTAAATATCTTCTGCTGTCAGCTCAAGGCCCATTTCAGTCATGATGCCTATATTCAGCTTCTCCAGCAATGGAAGAAGCCACATTCCTTCATCTGCTCTAAGTTTTGGACTAAGAACAATTAAAAAGGAGGTGATGATAATTATTATCTTTTTCATAATTATTTAGTTTAATTGATTAACGCGTTGTGCGGTTGATAGAACTAAGTAATTGAATTATAGATTTTTTTGTAGAGCCGCGGCGCGGCTCTACAAATTCCTAGTTATCAATATCGTCGATTCAATCGCACAACACGTTAACTGAAAATACGGTGGATACAATATTAACTGAATATTGGCTGTTTTCAAAAAATGGATGCAGGAAATTTAATTTTGTATGTTATAAAACTAATTTTCATAACGGAAAGTGAATTAGATAATCATTTGTGATTCACCCCTTACAAACCTCCTCCTAAAAGGGGGAGGTTTAGTTTTTAAACTACCCGGCTCCCCTTCCCTTTTCAGGGGAAGGGAATAGGGTGAATTTAGAAATTATATTATACAGAATACACTGTTTATTCGCTTTAAAAAATAGGTATAACACTGCCCACTGGCAATTAGTTCACATCTAGTTATTACCTTTGAACCAAATTGAACTCACCCAAATCATCTATGAAAGACATCAGGAGTCTCAGCCTTAACGAAATAGAAGATTATTTTTCCCTTCTCAATGAACCCCGATACCGTGCCGCACAGGTTTTTGAATGGCTCTGGGAAAAAAATGTTACCGGCTTTGATCAGATGACAACGTTACCTCTCACCCTCAGGACAAAAATGAAAAATGATTTTTTTCTTTCTCACTTACGAACAGATACGATTCAGACAAGCAAAGATGGAACCCGGAAAATCGCTTTCAGAAGTACCGACAATCATATCATTGAGGGAGTTCTGATTCCGGCAGGCAAACGGATGACTGCCTGTGTTTCTTCACAAGCTGGTTGTGCCCTCAATTGTTCATTCTGTGCAACAGGCAAAATGGGATTTAAACGTAACCTTACATCCGGTGAGATCTTCGATCAGGTTACTGAAACAGAAAAATTAGCACGGGAAGTATCCGGAAACAGATTAAGTAACATTGTCTTTATGGGTATGGGTGAACCTTTATTGAATTATGAAAATGTTATGCATGCAGTCAGCATGATCTCCTCTGATAAAGGGCTTGGTTATTCACCCGGGAGAATAACCATCTCAACAGTCGGGATAACAAAATATATCAGAAAGCTGGCAGATGAAAGGTTTCCTGTTCAACTGGCAATTTCTTTACACACGGCCAACAATCAAAAACGTGAACTCATCATGCCAGTAGCCAAATCAAATCCGCTAACAGGAATTGCTGATGCAATTAAATATTACCACAAAAAAACCGGTTCCAGGATAAGTTATGAATACCTATTACTCCGTGATTTTAATGACACGATCAGTGATGCCAGGGAACTGGCACGTTTTTGCAGGATTTCACCCTGTAAGATCAATCTCATCGAATACAATGAGGTTCAAGGAAGCCCTTTTAAAAGGAGCGATCCCGTAAGAACAAAAGAATTTGTCAGATTTATAGAATCTAAAAATCTCGTGGTTAATATTCGTAAAAGCTTTGGAGATGATATTGATGCGGCATGCGGGCAGCTGGCCGGGAACAATTTACCCGGTTTCAACCGTGCAAATTTATCCTTCCTCCCTGATCCTGATAATCCTATAAAGATCTCTTAAGCTCAGCAATCTCAGTATTAATGCAGTCAATACAGCCAGACCTATAATCAGAACGGTGCCTAAATACCAGTTCGGAATATATTCTTTTGAGAACCAGCCTAATATGAATACAACAGCTGAAAAAGCACAGAGTCTGAATACCAATACCCAGTTTATTCCAAACCTGAATTTAAAGACAGCAACAAGTACCTGTGCAGCTGCCATGTAAGTCTGGGTGATCAGACTGGATATGGCTGCTCCGAAAGCCTGGTGGCGGGGAATAAACAGGAAGTTCAGCAACACGTTTATGATCAGTGCACTTGCAGCAAGGATATTCAGCTCTTTCAGATTCCCGTTGGCTGTCAGTAAGGTGCCGAAAATATACGTTGTTGAAATGGAAATAAAGCCCAACATCAGTAAAGGAAAGATCCCCGAAGAATAATCTATATGTTCACGATACATCCATGCTATGATATCTGTTGGAAAGAAACAGGCTAAAACAGCCAGTGTCAATGCAGGTATGAATATCAGGCTGAATGACAATTGTACCATTTCATTAACAGGCTGATTTTGCCTGATCATCCTTGAAAATATGGGCAACAGCAGGCCTGCAAAAAGAAAGGCAAACATAGCTGCAGCATCGAGAATACGGAATGACTGTGCATACACTCCTGCATGCATTTTACCATCTGTAAGTAATCGTTCAAGCATAACTGAATCGATCCTGTTATAGAATGACATCAGAAGGATCAGTAATGCAAACGGGTAGCTTTGTTTAAGAATTTTAATGAAATACTGAAGGTCCAACGCTGGACGAAGATATTTCGATTTTGACCATACAACCAGAAATGCAACCAAAACTGCCATGAGATATGCAATTGTCTGGGCATAGACAAACCATTCAATCCTGAAAAGTTGATCTGTAACGTTACCCCATAAAAGCACTCCGCATATTACAATCACAAGTGCCCTGTCCAGGACTGATATCAGGCTGTCGGTTCTGAAATAATGCAATCCGCTGATATTAGACCTGAGATATAACAGGAATGAAGCAAGGAACTGATTGATAATCAGAAATGCAAGCATAAAGAACTGGTCGGCTGAATAACCAATGACCAGGCCTCCTGCAATGCAAATAACAGCATACAAAAGGGCAAGTAAAAATTTAATAACAATAATATGTGAGAAATATTCACTCAGCAGATGTGGCTTTCTGGCAATGGCGCGGTTATTAAAATTGGTAATACCGGCATCCAGAAAGATATTTAATAACAGGGAGAAACTGAACAATGAAAAGTAAAATCCGTATTGATCTGCGCCGACAACATTTTGAACAGACCTGTCGATTCCAAATATCCAGAATGGCTTAACAAGGAGGTTAAGAAATATAACTAATGCTAGATTAGTAATGAATTTTCTCTTCAAAATTGAAATATATTTTGTTCACAGAGGGCCACAGAGATCAAGGAGAACCAAGGAGAGTAACCTCTGTGGTTCTTTTAATTTCTCTGTGGTCTCCTGTGACCATAAAATTATGTACTCAGAAATGTGAAGATAATAAAGTAAATAATTGTTAATAAAATGTGATGAAAATAATTGTCTTTTTCTTGGTTATCATTATTAAATGTAATAAGTTCATTCCTAATTATTTAGGATAACGGTTAGGAGTTGATAATATTATGAAGATTGCTGTAAATACACGATTATTGTTGTCCGGGAGGCTTGATGGTATTGGTTGGTTCACATACGAAACCCTGAAACGGATAACCAGGAATCATCCGGAGCACGAATTTATTTTCCTTTTTGACAGGCCATGGAGTCAGGAATATATTTTTGCTAATAATATCAGCCCGGTATCGGTTTCACCTCCGGCCAGACATCCCCTTCTCTGGTATGTCTGGTTTGAGTATTCTGTTCCGTCAGTTCTGAGAAAATATTCTGCCGATATTTTTCTCAGTCCTGATGGTTATCTTTCACTCAGGGCAGATATTCCCTCACTGGCGGTTATTCATGACATCAATTTTCACCACCGGCCTGCGGATCTCCCCTATTTTTCAAGGGTATATTATCGTCGTTTTTTTCCACTTTTTGCGCGTAAAGCCGATATAATTGTGACTGTTTCCGAATATACAAAACAGGATATATGCAACAGTTACGATATCCCGCAGGATAAAGTCAATATTGTTTATAATGGTGCCAACCCGGTTTTCAAATCCCTAACACAACAAGAGACAATAAAAACACGAAAGGAATTTACGGGAGGTACACCTTATTTTGTTTTTGTCGGAATGCTTCATCCAAGGAAAAATATCCCGTGTCTTTTACTGGCATTCGACCGGTTCAGGGAAAAACTGAACGAAGATTTCAAAATGGTTATTGTCGGTGAAAAAAAATTTATGACAGGTGAAATTGAAAAGGTATTTTCTATGATGAAGTTCAAAGAAGAGGTGATATTTACAGGGAGGCTCGATCCTGAAACCCTCAGCCTTGTTATGGGAAGTGCTGTTGCACTGACTTTCCTGCCGTTGTTTGAGGGTTTTGGGATACCTCTCGTTGAAGCCATGTACTGCGATATCCCGATCCTGGCTTCCAATGTCACTTCAGTACCTGAAATAGCGGGTGATGCAGCATTGTATGCTGATCCTCATGATATAGATGAAATAACCAAGCAGATGCTAACTATTGTCAGGGATGAGAATCTCAGGAAAGATTTGATTGAAAAGGGAAAAGAACGACGGAAGAAATATAATTGGGATCAGACGGCCAACGGGCTCTGGACTGATATTGAAAAAATATTTTAAAAAAAGGCTAAGGAAGAAGAGGTCGCAATGGTCGCAGGTGAAGAAAGTTAAGGCTGAGGGAGGGGTACAAGTTACAAGTTCCACGTCTTCTTCGCCAAAAAACGGATTCGACGGTAAAAACATGTTGCAAGTTGGAGACCCCTGAAAGGGGTCGAACTATAAATAACCCGGCATGCAGTGCCGGGCAAATATGCAAACCCTGATCACAACCCCTGAACAAGGATTGAATTTGTCAGGTTGCCCGTCTTTTCCGTCAAATGGAGGATTCGACGGTAAAAACATGTTACAGGTTATTAGGATAATTTAAGTATAATGGGATTGTTTTAAGTAAACGATAAATCAATAAAATATATATGCTTAAAAAGCATTATCTCGGAGGAATTCTTGAGGCTGGTTGTGATGAAGCCGGCAGAGGTTGTCTTGCCGGACCAGTATTTGCCTCGGCAGTGATTCTGCCGCCTGATTTCAATCATCCGCTATTGAATGATTCCAAACAACTTTCAGAAAAGCAGAGATATTATCTTCGTGACATCATTATCGATCATGCAATATCTTTTGCAATTGCAACAGCATGTAATGAAGAAATTGATGATCTGAATATTCTGAACGCCTCTATCCTGGCCATGCACAGAGCTTTAGACAAGCTCATTCCGCTACCCGGGCACATTATTGTGGATGGTAATCATTTTGCTCCTTATTTCGGTATTCCATTTAAAACCATTATCAAAGGAGACAGCAAATACCAGTCGATCGCAGCAGCTTCCATCCTTGCCAAAACCTATCGCGATGATTATATGAATATGATTCATGAGAATTTTCCACAGTATGGCTGGAACCACAATAAAGGTTATTCAACTCCGGAGCACAGGGAAGCGATCATCAATTTTGGTATTACTTCCTTACATCGTAAAAGTTTCTCATTACTTTCCCGCAAAGATAAGAGCGACGAGTGGAAGAATGGAAGATTTGTGAATTGGTGAATTGGTGAATTGGTGAATTGGTGAATTGGTGAATTGGTGAAT
>CAZGOR010000203.1:0-7031 GCA_964527875.1 uncultured Bacteroides sp.
TAGAGTCTGCCCTGAAAGAGAGCGAAAAGATTTATAAAGACCTGGTTGAAAAAGCAGGTATAGCGATAATGACAGATGATATTAATGGCAATATAACTTACTTCAACCGTGAATTTGCCAGGTTATTCGGTTATACTATTGCAGGGATGAAGAAACAATCCCATGATACACTGATTCATCGTGAGGATCTGGAAAAAATGATTACTTATCATAATAAAAGAATGAAAGGTGAAAAAGCTCCGGACCGTTATGAATTAAGAGGTATTCAAAAAAACGGAAATGAGATATGGATAGAAGTTAAAACCACAGTTTTGTTAAAACAGGATATGATTATCGGAACACGCAATTACATGTGGGATATAACGGAACGAAAAAAAACACTGCAGGCACTCAAAAACAGTGAAACCAGGTTCAGGGAATTATTTTCAAATATGTCGAATGGAGTGGGCATTTATGAATACATTCCTGAATATGATGAATTTGTTTTCAGAGATATGAATAAAGCAGGGATGCAGATAGGAAAGATTAAAAATTTAGAGAATATATCGGGGAAAAGCATCATTGAATGTTTTCCCGGGGTGGATAGATTGGGACTTCTGGACGCGATGAAAAAAGTATGGAGAACAGGCCAGCCGGAAAGAGTCCCGGATAATAATTATAAGGATAACAGGTTGGAACTATACGTTGATAATAAGGTCTTTAAGCTTCCAACAGGTGAGATTGTTGTAGTCTTCGATGATATTACAAACAGGAAAGAAGCAGACCTAAAACTGAAAAAAAGTTATGAACAGATTAAAAACCTTTCCAGGCACGTGGAGACAATCCGTGAAGAAGATCGCAAACAGATTGCACGCGATCTGCACGATGATCTCGGCCAGATGCTGACTGCTATTAAAATGGATGTCAGCTGGATCCGGAATAAATTACCTCAGGATGAGAGAAAGGGAATAAAAAAGCGTATTAAATCAACCATTGATATTACAGATCAAGCTATCCGTGGAGTGTCGCGTTTATCTTCCGAATTAAGACCGGGAGTCCTGGATGATCTGGGATTAATGGAAGCCCTGAATGCATATTTCGGTGATTATGAGAAACGCGTGGGAATAAAAATCCGGACAAATATTCCGGAAAAAGACCCGAACTTCCATCCTGACCAGGTTATTTCCGTTTACAGGATCATTCAGGAAGCATTAACCAATGTCGCAAGACATGCCAATGCAACTGAGGCCGACTTGACAATGAAAGAAAAAAATAGTAATTTGGAAATCAGAATTCATGATAATGGTGGAGGGATATCGAAAGATAAGGCTCAGTCACCGGAATCTTTTGGAATTCTGAGTATGAAGGAAAGGGTTATCGGATGGGGTGGTACTTTTGAAATCAGGGGAGTAAAAAACCGGGGAACTACCATCAATATTATGATGCCTGTCTTATAAATAAAAAAACTATTGACATGCCTGATTTTTTGGTCATCGATGATCATCCGGTTGTCAGAAGAGGTATCCGTGAAATCCTGGAAGAGATGACGGGTAAAGTCAATGTCGATGAAGCAGGTACTGCTGCCGGGGGATTAAAGAAATTACAGACAAGGGAGTATGATTTGGTACTGCTTGACATAAAACTGCCTGACAGAAGCGGTCTGGATACACTGGAAAACATCAGGCATTTGAAACCTGCCCTGCCCGTGCTTATCATCAGTGTGTACCCTGAAGAACAGTATGCTGTACGTGCACTTAAATCAGGAGCTTCAGGATATTTAACAAAAGAAAGTGCCCCGGACGAGCTTATTCATGCTGTCCACACGATAATGAAAGGAAACCGGTATATCACCCAATCTATCGCGGAACATATATTTACATTATTGAACAATGAAGGACCGCTTCATTCAAGCCTTTCAAACAGGGAGTATGAAGTAATGATCCAGATAGCAAAGGGAAAAAGTCTGAAAGAAATAGGGGAAATCCTGTTCCTTAGTGAGAAAACTATCAGTACATACCGTACCAGAATAATGGAAAAGATGAATATGCAGTCCAATGCAGAATTGGTCAAGTACGCCCTACAAAATAAGCTGATAGAATAATAAAATGTCCCTGTCAGAATTCCCCTACATTAATCTTCGGCTTTTTCTTTTCTTCTTTTCTTTTTCTTATACAGCATTTCCATATAAATCCCGATAATTCATTATCCTTTCCTTTACTCCTGATAAACAGATCATTGTATAGTTTTGTTTAATAAAGAGGGGAATACTGGAATGATGGAATATTGGAATGATGTGGTGTGTGTGAGGGTGGGTGTTAGTTTTAATGTTCGTATTCTCATTTCACTCTCACTCCCAACACCCACACTTCCCATTCTTCCATTATTCCACTATTCCAAACACACATCATCTTAAATGAAAAAAACCACACGAATTTAGTTACCTAATTCACACTATTTAAATAATCTGATGACAATAGCTATTATCGACAAATCCGAGATGACAACCCTCAGACTGGGAAGTCTGGTCTCGGGAATAAAAGGCATTAAGAACATTATCCATATAATTGATATGCAACAAATATTTATTACCCTGGGCAAAGTCATACCTCAGGTAATAATATATGATCTGAACATGAATGGCCGTGGGAATCTTTCGAACCTTCAAAAAATACGGGAATCTTTTCCGAAAACGATGATCATTGCCCTGACAAGTTTTTCCCCGGAGCAGTATCGCAGAAAATGTGATGAAATTGGTATACAACATTGCCTGGATAAAATCAACGAGTTTGAAAGAATACCTGAGATCATCTCAGGTATAATAAGATAAAATGCTGAAATAATGAGTGAAACAGGAATTATTAATGAGAATGGGATCTTTCCCGAAAGAATATACCGGGGATATTTCCAGGCCATTTTTTATTGATATGATAAAAGACTGATAATGAAACCTGAATATTTATCTCAACTAACAGAAATGCAGAAAAGCAATTCATCGGCTTTAGCCGGTCAATTTGTGGTCTTTACCCTTGACAAGAACTATTTTGCATTGCCAGTCAAAAGTGTCAACAGGATCGTCCGTTCAATAATGATTACTAAAGTACCGGGAATGCACGAAAATATTATTGGTGTAATCAATGTTCACGGCCAGGTCGTTCCTGTTTTTAATATAAGGAAAATATTCAATCTTCCTCCCAGAGACATAGAGTTAAACGATTTATTCATTATCACGCGTACATCCGGGCAAACCATATCATTTGTTGTTGATACGGCTAAAGGAATTACAGGCAGGGCAGGTCAGAGTATTGTTGCTGCCGAAAAGATATTTCCCGGTATGGAAAAGATTTTTGAGGGACTCCTATTCTTTGAGGATGGTATGATACTGATATATGACATGAACAGGTTTTTCACCTTAGAGAAAGCGGAAAAAATTGATATGAGGCTGATAGAACAAAAAATGAAAGAAATTAAGGATACAGGTAAAAAAACCAGAAAAAAAAATACAGGACAGGATAATATCGCTCTAAAAGGTGAAGACATGAAAACTCAAACCGGGAAGAGCCATAAAAAAGCTGTAAAACAAAAGAAAAATAAAAAAAGACAATCAAAAACATCCGGTAAAAACAGGATTAAATGACAAACAGAACCATTGATAGAATAAATATTCCTGATCATCTGCTGGTCCGGCTCAGTGAATATGTTTCTGAGCACCTGGGTTTGTATTTTCCCTTAAAGCGCCGGGATGTTATTCATGATAAAATTCTTCTGGTTTCAAAGAAATACGGTTTCAGTGATGCAGAATCATACATACACTGGCTGTTATCATCACCATTAACACAGGAACAAATTGAAACGCTCTCATCATATTTTACGGTTGGTGAAACTTATTTTTACAGGGATAAGCGAATATACGACGAACTTGAGAAGCATATTCTTTCGGAATTGATCAACACCCGTAAAATAACAGGAAAGCATCTGAGAATCTGGAGTGCAGGCTGTTCATCAGGTGAAGAACCATATTCGATTGCCATTTTACTTCATAAAATGATACCTGACATTACAGACTGGAATATTTCGATCCTGGCTACTGATATTAATCCGGGTGTCCTGAGAAAAGCTACAGAAGGAATGTATAAAAAATGGTCGTTCAGGAATACTCCGGAATGGGTAAAAGGCGGATATTTCTTAAAACCCCGGGGTGGGTATTATGCCATAAAGCCCTGCATTAAAAATATGGTTTCCTTTTCTTATCACAACCTGGCAAAAGATCCGTTTCCATCACTTGTTAACAATACTACTGCAATCGATATGATATTCTGCCGGAACGTAATCATGTATTTCCATCCTCAGCTTACAAAAAGAATTATCAACCGGTTTTACCGGTCACTTCTGAATGGGGGATTGCTGATCGTTAGCGGTAGTGAAGGTTACCTGGTTCAGAAATCAGGGTTCGTGACCGTTACCCTTCCCGATACAATTTTTTTCAGGAAAGATCTGTCAAAACCCGGTGAACCGGAAAAATACCCTGAAGAATCGCCTGAACCTGTTTACCGGGATGCTCCTTCGAACGATTCCGGAATATTTCCTGAAGTAACCCCTTCTTTCCCGGATCATCCGCTCTCCGTTTCCCCGTTTACAGCAGCCGGGAACGAACAGGAAAACCCGGAAACAACAGGAACAACAGAAACAAATCTTAATCCGGTCAGGGAAGCTGCTGTATTATATGATCAAGGTAATTATACGGAAGTTGAAGATATACTGACGAAATATCTGTCAGATGATAAACAAAATCATGAAGCAATTTCCCTGTTGGCAAAAGCCTGTTCAAACCAGGGTAAGTTTGGTAAAGCAATTGAATTGTGCCGGAAGGAAATAGCGACAGATAAATGCAATCCGGCATCCCATTATCTGCTTGCCCTGATATACCAGGAACAGGGTAATATTGAGAAAGCAATATCATCACTGTACAATTCAGTTTATCTTGATCTCAATCATGTGCTTTCGCATTATACACTGGGGATTATTTTTTACCGTCAGGGTAAGTTCAATAAAGCAAAGAATTATCTCAATAATGCTCTTACCATATTGGATATGTTTTATGAAGAAGAGATCCTTCCGGAATCAGATGGAATATCAGCAGGAAGATTATCTGCAGTTATCAGATTCAAGACAGGGATGCAAAAGGCAACAGATAAATAAATGAAAGTAAAATGCCAGAAAAAGACAATACTTTAAAAGTAAACCGAACCTCAGCCATTGACTGGGAAAATATCCATTCACGTCTGGAATCCTTTAAAGAAAAGCTTGAAGCGGACATGCTTGTTTCTGAAAAGGATACGGAAAAGATTCTCAGGGCAAGAGCTGAAGCTCTATCACGCGAGATAAAAAAAGAATCATTGACACAGGACTATCTGGAGGTTGTGGAATTCGTGCTGGCTAATGAAAAATACGGAATAGAACTGAATTCCATTGTTGAAGTATACACGTTAAAAGACCTCACATCATTGCCCGGTACTCCGCCATTTATTTCAGGTGTAATAAGTGTCCGGGGAAAAATCCTGACCATCATAGACATCAAGAAACTGTTTGAATTGTCAGATAAAGGGATAAGCGATCTTAATAAGGTAATTATTGTACATGCTCACGGTGTGGAAGCCGGTATTCTGGCGGATAAGATTACGGGTGTGCGATCCATACCTGTCGATAAGATTCAACCGACACTTCCGACATTAACAGATATCCGTGCCGAGTATATGAAGGGAGTGACCGGTGATCAGCTGATTATTCTGGATGTGGAAAATATCTTTTCTGATGAACAGATAATAGTAAATGAAGTAATCTAAAAATTTATAACAATGAAAATATCGTTTGCTTTAAAAATAGGAGGGAGTTTTGGAGTGATATTGATCATATTACTCCTCACAGGTCTTATTTCATTTATCAATTTGATCAGGCTCCAGAAAAATGCCGTCAGTGTGGTTCATGCCCATGCGATAATAACCAAGCTAGAGGAAGCTGCCAGCGGTCTTAAAGATGCTGAAACAGCCGAACGCGGTTATATCATAACGGGAGAGGAAAAATACCTGGAGCCATATCATAATATTCTACCAGAGATTTCAGAAGATATGAATAATCTGAGGCAATCAATATCCGATCCTGATCAGCAGCGACGTTTTCTTCAACTTGAATCCCTGGTTAATGAAAAACTTGATTTCCTGGAGGAAGCCATCAGCATGCGCAGGGATACCGGTTTTGATGCCGCCAGAGATCTGACAATAACGGATATCGGAAAAGATTTAATGGGTAATATTCGTGATTTGACTTCAGAAATGACGGATGCGGAAAATCAATTACTTCAGGATCGTCAGCTCCGGTCCGACCGTAGTGTGAGAAACGCGAAAATCACCATTATCCTGTTTACAGTCACCAGTGTAATAATTGTTGTATTACTCATCATTTATCTGACATCTAATATTGCACTTCCTATCGGTGAAATTTCCTCTATAGCAGAGGATGTCTCCAGGGGAGACCTGAGCAGTGAAATCAGGAATACCGGCCGAAAGGATGAAGTCGGAGTGCTTATAAAAGCGTTTTCGCGAATGATTCTATATTTAAAAGAAATGACCAGAACTGCAAACATGATTTCAGAACGAAATCTGGATATAGAGATAAAACCACTTTCAGAGCAGGATGGATTCGGAAATGCTTTTTATTCTATGAAAGAAAATCTGAAAACACAGATCACTGAAATAACTGAAACTGTAAACATTCTGACCTCTATGGTTGCCGAGATCATTGCTACCAGTTCCCAGTTAACGACAAGTTCCACCGAGACAGTTTCGGCAATAACCGAAACGACCAGTACCGTGGAAGAGGTAAAACAGACTGCACAGGTTACCAACGAAAAAGCGAAGACAGTAACGGAAGGATCGAAAAAGACACTCCAGGTAGCCAGGGATGGAGAAAAGGCAGTCAATGAAACAAATGATGGAATGATACTGATCAAAGAAAAAATGGGATTCATTGCAGAAAGCATTATGCGGTTGAGTGAACAA
>CAZGOR010000204.1:0-7024 GCA_964527875.1 uncultured Bacteroides sp.
TTACATTCCATGCTGAGATGGTTGCCATATCTCCCTTTTATTGTACCGATACGGTTGAGACAGATATATCGGTTTATCCATACCTTGAGGCGGCTTTTGCCACCGACACATTCCAGGGCTGCTCGCCACTGACCATCGGTATCGATAATAATTCGGCAGGTTATATTGAAGAATATGACTGGACTTTCGGGGATGGAAGCACTTCAAATACTTCTGCACCTTCTTTCTCTCATACCTATTCGAATACAACAGCTGTACCTGTGCACCATAACTTAAGGCTTATCGTTAAAAATAATACAAGGGGATGCACAGATACGCTGATAAGGGTTATCACAGTATTTCCCGAGGTAACGGCATTATTTACACAGGATCATACTGTGGGTTGTAATGGCGTAGAGATAAATTTTACGAATCAGTCCACTGTTACAGCAACCATGTACGATTGGGAATTCGGAGACGGGGGATCATCCACCAGTAAAGATCCTTCGCATGTCTATGAAAATATGAATACAGTCAGTGTGGATTATACTGTCCGCCTTGTCAGTACGACTGCCAACCTTTGCCGCGACACGGTTTATGATACCATCCGTATCCATCCATACATCAATGCCGATTTCTCGGTGGATGAATTCCAGGGATGCGCACCATTCCAGGTAACCCTGCAAAATTCTTCCGAAGGGGCGATCTCACAATATGAATGGGACTGGGGTGACGGATCCCCGCCGTCATCATCCGGCGGGGCCACACAAACACATATTTACGAGAACGAGGGTTCGGCTCCTTTGACACATTTACTTCAGCTGGTGGTTGAAAATGCTGCCGGTTGCATGGATACATTGATAAGAAATATTACCGTTTACCCGAGGATCAACTCCCAGTTTACACAGGATCAAACAGCTGGCTGTCAACCGCTTACTGTTCAGTTTACCAATCAATCCAATGCGGCTGCTACTTCATATATGTGGGAATTTGGGGATGGCGGATCATCTGACCAGCAGAATCCCAGCCATACTTTTCAGAATTTCGGGCTCGTGAATAACACCGATACAACCAGGCTGATTGCATATTCCGATTATGGATGTGCAGATACGTCCGAAGCATATATAACAGTATATAATTATGTTAAAGCAGATTATACCTTCTTACAGCAGACAAATTGTACACCTTTCGATGTAATATTCAATAATTCCTCTGTGGGAGCAACGACCTATCAGTGGACATATGGTGATGGTGAGGACACAACTGTATTGAATGAAAACGACGTTTCTCACGGATATACTAATCTGTCAACTACCAGTACTGTTACTTATGTGTCGAAGCTGACAGTCTGGAATGCAGATGGATGCATGTCGGAAATGAGCAGGAATGTAGTTGCTTACCCGATTGTAACTTCCAGTTTTTCAGCCGATGATACTATTGGATGTCATCCTTTACCGGTAAATTTTACAAATCAATCTAAAGGTGCACTTAACTATATATGGAATTTTGATAACGGCCAGTCGGCCTATTCGGCCGAACCTTCAGTCACTCTTGAAAACTACAGTCTCAATGATAGAACTTTCAATGTTGAGCTGGTTGCTATCAATGCGAATAACTGCCGGGATACTTCTGTTGTTCCCGTCCTGGTTCATCCGTATGTTCAGGCTGATTTTGCCATCCAGTATATTGATCAATGCTCACCTGCAACGGTAAGGTTCAGCAATTCGTCTATAAACGGACAGCAATATTCATGGTCATTTGACGGAACACCTTTTGAAACAACTAACAAGAATCCGATAACCAGGCAATTCACCAACAGCAGTTATGTGAATCCGCAGACTTTTACTGTTGATCTTCAGGTAACAAGTCCGCAGGGGTGTACTTCAAGCATATCGAAACAGGGTAGCATACATCACATGGTTGATGCAGCTTTTTCACATACGACGGAAGGTTGCCACCCGTTAATGGTTGATTTCACAAATAATTCCCAGGGAGCCGATGATTATTTCTGGGATTTTGGGGACGAGGGATCATCCATTTACCAGGATCCCGATCATACTTTCACGAACCTGGGGAATACCGATTCGGTATTTAACGTCTCGCTTGTTGCCATTACTGACGATAATTGTAAAGACACAGCTTACAGTCAGGTCACCGTTTACCCCAGGCCAAAAGCCAAATTTACGGTCAATAATTCAGTTGATTGCCCGCCTTTTGAAGTGACTATCCGGAATGTCTCCCAGGCAGGTAATACCTATTACTGGGATTTCGGCGATGGCAGCAGTCCTGTGACCACGACTGACCTGAGTCCTGTGAACCATACATATTACAATGATGGTGATGCCACCGCGACTCATGTATTAAAATTACATGTTGAATCACTGCATGGGTGCATGAATGACATTTCACAAAACATGAGTGTTTATCCGGGTATCAAAGCTGATTTTGAAAGGGATTCAGCAGGATGCAGTCCCTATATGTCAGAATTTACCAATAATTCCCTCAGGGCATTGAATTATTTATGGGATTTTGGTGATGGTGTAACCAGTTTACTTGTATACCCCAGCCATACTTTTACGAATAACGGGTTGAATGATACAACTTTTTATGTTACACTGACAAGTACTTCCAAATTCGGATGTATTGATTCAATCACCAAGCAGGTTACGGTTTACCCTTCGCCTGTGGCTGAGTTTGATTATTCTCCGGTATATCAGTATTTCCCTGATGCTACGGTTAGTCTTGATAATGAAACCATTGACGGATACTGGGATTTTGAGTGGGATTTTGGTGATGGTGTGCAGTCGACCCTGGAAGATCCGGGTAGTTATACCTACCATACCTGGGGAACATATAATATTACCCTGGATGCTTCAAGTGCTAATTGTCAGCACTCGGTGACACACTGGGTCAAAATATTCGCACCTATGCCTATAGCTGAATTTGAGGCGGATATATATGAGGGTTGTGTTCCGCTGACCATATCATTTTATAACAATTCCATATATGGTGAGGAGTATTACTGGGATTTTGATGACGGGGGGACTTCAACGGAATTTGAGCCGGAGCATACATACAACGAAGCCGGGTTATACCAGGTGAGATTAACGACTTCGGGAGAGGGCGGGGAAGATTTTGCATTCAGGGAAGTGACTGCTTATGCGCTTCCTGAAGTTGATTTTAAGGTTGAACCTGATCTTGTCATGCTGCCTGATCAACCGGCAAAAGTGTTCAATTTTTCCAAATACGGGGAAAGCTATCTGTGGGATTTCGGTGATGGCACTACCTCAACCGAGCTGGAGACAGAACATTTATATACTGAATTGGGTGTTTATGATGTTTCCCTGACTGTCTGGACCGAACACAACTGCGTATATTCAATGTTAATTCCTGAAGCTGTAACTGTCATCGGGAAGGGTGAGGTAAAATTTCCGAATGTTTTTGCCCCGAACCTAACCGGACCAACCGGTGGGGAATATGATCCCACGGACGTATCCAACCAGATATTTTTCCCTGTTCATGATGGGGTGATGGAATATAAACTGGAGATATATTCACGCTGGGGTGAATTGATATTTCAAACTACAAATGTTAACGTTGGTTGGGACGGGTATTATAAAGACCAATTATGTGACCAGGGAGTCTATATCTGGAAGGTGAGCGGCAAATATTCAAACGGACGGTATTTTGAAATGGCAGGTGATGTGACATTGCTTCATTATGAGCCGGAATAATTATTGGTTTTAAATTAAAACCACCCGCATATCTTCGGACTTACACTTTTTTCTCCTATAAAACCTGTTCAGGGTTCTTATATCCGGGCCGAACCTATTTCACGTGGTATTGTTCTGTTCCTCTCATCGACACTGGCAATTTGAATGTTCCGGGTGGAAAAACCAGACTCTAAAAGTCATACCTTGAATGTCCCGACTAAAAGTCGAACCACCATAAAATATAGTTAGTAATGATCGACCGACTTTCAATCGGCCATTATTCTCATAACCAGATGTCTGTAGAGCCCGGCTTTCCAGCCGCGACACAAACTTTACAGAAGTTTGTTTCAGGGTAATACTTTCCAGCCGGGACAATAGTCATTTGCAGATTTTTTATGTTTTCCATTGATTGAAAATCAAAAATTTATATTTTTAAATCTATTGTCAATATAAAATAAGGTTTTGAAACTCACTCTATATGTATAAGCATCCAATATCATTAGGTAAAACCCGTATTATACCTGTTTTAATTATAATCCTTTTTCAGTTATCATGTCAAAACCATCCTTCGGGTGATTCACCGGTCTACATCCGGTTAAACCAGGCCGGGTATTTCACTGGCGATACAAAAGTTGCCATTGTATTTTCTAAGAAAAAGGTAGAAGGCGGATTTGTTATTACGGATATCCGGCAGGGTGAGACTGTTTTTGAAGGAGCATTGGCATTTGTTGAAAAACCAAATTGGGGCAGGTTTCCCTGTTATTATGAGCTGGATTTTTCCGGATTAAGGACACCCGGGGAATACCGGATCACAATTACCGAAACCGGTGATACTTCCTGCATATTTTCGATCGGGGATGAACATTACAGGAATTATCCTGGTACGATGTTGGTATTCATGAGGCAGCAGCGCTGCGGATATAATCCGTTTCTTGATGTTAAGTGTCACCAGAAGGATGGCAAGACGATGTACGGGCCCATGCCGGATTCCACTTTTATTGATGTTACAGGGGGTTGGCATGATGCCGGTGATCAGCTGAAGTACCTTATCACTTCCAGCAATGCAACGGCCCGTATGATGATAGCCTGGGAAGCTGCACCTGAAATATATACAGACACGGTGGATGCATTAGGAAAGCCTGGTAAAAATACTATTCCCGATATCCTGGATGAGGCAAAATGGGGGCTTGACTGGATCCATAAGATGCATCCTGCACCCGGACAGCTTTTTCATCAGGTAGCCGATGACCGTGACCATATCAGCTGGAAATGGCCCGACCGCGACAGTTCTGATTATGGATGGGGCAGGGGGAGTTACAGGGTGGTTTATTATGCTACAGGGGAGCCGCAGGGACTGAGCAAATACCAGAGTGAAGCAACAGGAATCGCTAACCTGGCCGGACGTTGTGCTGCAGCAATGGCAATGGCCGGACGAATATGGAAAGAAAACCTGCAGGATCCCGTTTATGCTGATAAATGCCTGAAAGATGCCCTGGATCTTTATCGTATGGGAAAGGAAAAAGAAGGTTATCAGCAGGGTAACTCCTATGGTGCACCATACCGTTACATGGAAGATACCTGGGCAGATGATATGGAATGGGGTGCTGTTGAACTATATAAAGTGACAGGCAATCCGGAATATCTGGATGATGCTGCCCGGTATGCCGTATTGGCCGGAAACACATCCTGGATGAACCTCGATTCAGCAGAGCACTATCGCTATTATCCTTTCGCGAATATTGCCCATTATACATTATATCAATATGCCGATGATGAGATGAAAGAGAAACTGGCAGGATATTACAAGGATAATATTGACAGGATCGCTCAACGTGCCGGGTCAAATCCTTATGATGCAGGTGTGCCGTTCATCTGGTGTTCCAATAACCTGGTTGTTGCATTGATTACCCAGATACTACTATATGAGGAGATGACAGGTGATATGCAGTATCATGATCTTATGCTTGCTCACCGTGACTGGCTGTTTGGGAGAAATCCATGGGGAACATCAATGTTCACGGGACTACCCGCCGATGGAGAATATCCTGAGGATGTTCATACCAGCATCTGGTATTTAACCCATCAGATAGTGCCGGGTGGCCTTGTTGACGGGCCGGTGTTCACCTCGATTTATAATAACCTGATCGGATTAACCCTCAATAATCCCGATGAATTCGCATCCTTTCAGAATGATCATGTCGTTTATCATGACGATATCGGGGATTATTCCACCAATGAGCCGACCATGGACGGGACGGTGGATGCGATTTATATGATGGCGTTGCTGTGGAAGTTATGCAGATAATCCCGGGGGCAGGTTATATTTTATACCTTTTCCGGCAGATCATAGGGAGATCTGTATACTTTACTCAGATAAGTATCTGCTTCAGTATCATTCATGAAAGTCTCCGTTTGTGGATTGAACTGTAAAGATCTTTTTAATCTGCAGGCGATATTCCCAAGATGACACAGTGATGAAGACAAATGTCCTTCCAGGATATCGGAATTAAGATCCTGCCATCTTCCTGACCTGACACAATCAATGAAATTTGTAAGATGAATAGTTACGGAATCCATGGTTGCCGGAACTTCATTTGTAAATGCAGGACCCTCTTCTTCGCTGTAGGATGAATAACCGCTGGGTTGAAGCTGAATATCACTAAAATAAGTCTGGCAAATCCCAACGTCTTCGCTTTCCATATTCATCCATCCTTTCGCCCCGAAGATCAGGTTTCCAATTCTGATGTTGCCTTCTGCATTGGTTCCCAGACCTCTTACTTCGAATTGAAGGATGTTGCCGTCATCATATTCAAACTCCAGATGCTGGATATTCGGAGTTTCCTGATCGCTTTCCCAGACAAAATAGTTACCTATCCCCTGTATTCTCACAGGATGGGTCATTTTATTCATGGTCCATCTGCCGATATCGGCCTGGTGAATACCCTGGTTTCCTAAATCACCGTTCCCCGTATCCCGGAACCAGTGCCATTTATAATGAAACCGGTTTTCGTTGAATGGCCTGTAAGGTGCAGGTCCAAGAAATGTGTCCCAGTTTACGCCTTCCGGAACAGCACTATTCTTCACATGCCCAATGCTGCCTCGTGGTTTCAGACATAGTCCTTTCACCATATATATATCTCCCAATCCACCGTCTTTAATGAAATTCATGGCCTGATTTATAGCAATACTGCTTCTGGCCTGTGTACCGGTTTGAACCACACGATTGTATTTTCGGGCCGCATCCACCATTTTTCTTCCTTCCAGTATCGTGTGAGAAACAGGCTTCTCTACATATACATCCTTCCCTGCCTGGCAGGCCCATATGGTCTGTA
>CAZGOR010000205.1:0-7004 GCA_964527875.1 uncultured Bacteroides sp.
AATAATTTTGTCCCTGCTTTATATATAGGATATTTATCAACAGAATAAAATATATTGTTTATATATTTTCCCCCGTCTTTAAGCCAGTTAACATTTGATATCAACTGGTTGTTTCTGTAGATAGATTCCGATTTTTTCTGTCCGTTATCATAGAATGTGATTTCTTTTCCTTCCATGATTAAAGGAAACATAGTATGCGAGGTACCGGTTCTGATGATCTTATTGTTCCTGATTTCAGTAAAATCATACATTCCATCCGGGTTTTCTGAATACAAACGCGTATATTTTTTTGTCTTTGCATCTTTCCTGTATTCCCTGATCAGAAATTCATTGTCATTCCTGATCCTGACGTTCTTATTCGATATAGACACCCAATGATCATTTTGTTTTGCATGTGTTGAGATTTTATACTTCCTGGAAGATGATCGGATTACTCTGATTTTTAATATCGCATTCTGAGGATCCACAGGGCTGTTATTCACCCCATAGTAATATGTCGAATCCTCAGCAGCAAATGCATTGATACATATTATAAACAAATAAAAAGCACTTAGTATCTTGCTCATAATATCCGGGCCGGAAAAATTTTTCTGATCAGTTTTAAATTCTGTTTTCCGCATATAAAATTATATATTTATATTCATCAAAAAATTTTATGATGCAAAATAACGGACTTTCCCGCCGCAGGTTTATCCGGCAAACTGCTGCTGCCACTGCAGCTTTCACAATCATACCACGTCACGTACTCGGAAAAGGTTTCATATCTCCCAGTGACCGTATCACATTGGGTTTTATCGGAACCGGTAAGTTGATCCGGGAAATATTTCCCCGGTTTGCTGATCTTGAAGATGTGATCATCCTTGCAGGATCTGATGTTGACAGCAAAAAGCGTCAATGGTTCAAAGACCATGTGGAAGCCCATTACACAGAGATGAACGGTAAATCCGGTTATGTTAGTATTGATACTTATAGGTTCTACGAAGAATTACTTGAAAGACAAGACATTGATGCTGTCATTGTTGCTACACCTGATCACTGGCACGCGATCGCTTCCATTCATGCAATGAAGGCAGGAAAAGATGTATATTGTGAAAAACCCCTTACACACAGAGTTGTAGAAGGCAGAGCCATGGTGGAGGCAGCAAAAAAATATGAACGCGTTGTCCAGACAGGGAGTATGCAGCGATCGTCCAATAATTTCCGCCATGCCTGTGAACTGGTGAGAAACGGGTATCTTGGGGAAATTGTAAAAATATTTGTAAGCGTCGGTGATCCACCAATAGATTGTGATCTCGATGAAGAACCTCTCCCTGAATACCTCGATTGGCACCGTTGGATAGGTCCCGCCCTGATGCGGCCTTACAATCATGTCCTTTCCCCTCCTGTTGAAGAAGACTACTGGCCAAAGTGGCGCCTTTACAATGAATTTGGCGGTGGCGGCATGACTGACTGGGGTGCCCATATGTTCGATATTGCCCAATGGGCTCTTGGAATGGATAACAGCGGACCTGTAAAAATCAAACCACCGAAAAATCCCAGGAAAGTCAGGGGATTAAAATACTATTATGCTAACGGTGTTAAAATGATCCATAAAGATTTCAAACGGGGCTGGGCAGTACGATTCATCGGGACTGAGGGAATACTTGACGTTAGCCGTGAGTTTCTTGATTCTAAACCTGAATATATTGCAATACAAACTATCAGAGACAGCGAAATTCGTCTTTATTATAGTGATAATCATTATGCAGACTGGATCAGGGCCATAAAAAACAGAACAAAACCCGTGGCAGATGTGGAGACAGGCCACCGCTCAGCTACAATCTGTAATATAGGAAATATCGCTTACCGTCTCAGGCGGACCCTTGAATGGGACCCCATAAATGAAGAATTCATGAACGATGAAGAGGCTAATAAGTTATTAACCAAAGACTACAGAAAGCCTTACACACTCTGAGAGTTCTGCTGATTGTCAATTGGCAGCCATATCCACAAGGTGTGAATCGGTTAGTAAATCCGGTTGTTAACCGGGGTGAATTGGTTCTCAGTTTTTAAATTATGTAGACAGTAAAAAGTCATCCCGGCGAGCGGCAGCGAGGAGGGATCTCTCTGTCACTAACAAAGCTCCGGGATTTGGTTCATAGCTATTCACTCAATCCGTTGGAGGAAAACAAAGAACAGTAACAAAACTACGCAGTTGGTAAAATACAGTGAGATCACTTATGAAGACACACGTGACTGATAGAACAACAGTTTAATAATTTAATTGTTGCTCAATTGTTTTAAGCGCATTTCAGACAATTATCCACGTTTTATTCCTCTGGTAACTATTTTTATTAATTTTGCATTTTCAAAGAGTTTGCCCACCCCGGAGTAGAACTTATTTGATCACAATGGAGAACAAAAAAGAAAAACAACACCAGTTTGACACGAGGTATCTGGAAATGGCACGTATCTGGGCCACCAATTCTTATTGTAAGCG
Organism: uncultured Bacteroides sp.; assembly: GCA_964527875.1. Lineage (GTDB taxonomy): Bacteria > Bacteroidota > Bacteroidia > Bacteroidales > SM23-62 > LJUQ01. The sequence goes on from CAZGOR010000205.1 coordinate 2,480, forward strand.
ACGTCAGGTTGGTGCTCTTATCGTAAAAGACAGGATGATCATATCAGATGGTTATAATGGTACTCCATCAGGATTCGAAAATGAATGTGAAGATGATAACAATAACACCAAACCATACGTTTTACATGCAGAGGCAAATGCCATTACCAAGGTTGCTAAATCAAATAACAGCAGCGAAGGAGCTACTTTATACATTACTGCTTCACCTTGTCTGGAATGTGCAAAACTGATCATTCAGGCAGGGATTATTCGCGTCGTTTATGCTGATGATTACCGGATAACCGACGGTATTGAACTGCTTAAAAAAGCAAATATCGAGGTTGTACAAATCAATCATTTGAATAATGAAAATTCAAAATAAAAGATCAGTAACATTGCTGCCATTGCTGCTGGCATTATTCCTTGTTGGAGGAATGCTCATCGGGAATATGCTGAGCAGGATATCTAAACTTGACCGGTTCCAGATCTATCCTAAAACAAACAAGATCAGTGCTGTGATCGATTATGTTGTACAGGAATATGTCGATTCTGTGAACAGAGAAGAACTGATTGAATTAACGATCCCTGAAATACTTGAGAATCTTGATCCTCATTCAATATACATTCCTGCCAGTGAATTGCAGCAATACAATGAACCCCTTGAAGGAAATTTCAGCGGTATCGGGGTACAATTTAATATTCAGGATGATACTGTGGTCATTGTAAATACCATTCCTAACGGCCCATCTGAAAAATTAGGGATCCTTGCAGGTGACAGGATCATTTATGTAAATGACTCCCTTATAGCCGGAGTTGAAATGCAAAGTGATAACGTTGTAAAAATGCTTAAAGGAAAACGGGGTACTAAAGTTAAGGTTACAATTATAAGACATGGTGTTGAAGAACCTGTTGATTTCGAGATAACAAGAGACAAAATCCCCCTGACCAGTATGGATATCGCCTATATGATTACTGATGACATTGGTTTTATAAAAATCAGTCAGTTCTCCCGTACTACATATGATGAATTTCTTGAAGGTGTGAAAAATCTCAAAGAGCAGGGAATGAAAAAGCTTATATTAGACCTGCGTGGAAATGGTGGCGGCTATATGGATGCCTCAACCAGGATTGCAGATGAGTTTCTGGATGAAGGTAAGCTGATCGTATATACCGAAGGCCGCACCCAACCCAGGCAAGATATATATTCTACATCAAAAGGAGAACTTATTGATAATGAGGTTGTTGTTCTAATAGATGAGCTCTCTGCTTCGGCCAGTGAAATCCTTGCCGGAGCTTTACAGGACAATGACAGGGGATTGATCATTGGAAGAAGGTCATTCGGAAAAGGACTTGTCCAGCAACAAACCATATTCAGCGATGGTTCGGCACTTCGATTGACCGTTTCCCGCTATTATACTCCCACAGGAAGATGCATTCAAAAACCTTACGAGAATGGTGTGGAAGATTATTTTTATGAGATACGTAGCAGGTTAGACCGGGAAGAATACAGGTTAGGTCAGGAAGAATTTTTTGAAGCTGACAGTATCAAGTTTGCTGATTCACTAAAATATACTACGCCCAGCGGAAACATTGTCTATGGTGGCGGAGGTATCATGCCCGATATCTTTATGCCTGTAGATACAATTGGAATAACTCACTATTACAAACAAGTGTACAATCGCGGCTTGATCTATCGATATGCTTTTAAATATGCCGACAATAACCGTGCAACCCTGAACCAATATACAAATGTCCGCGAAATATCCAGCTACCTGGACGAACAAAATCTTTTAAAAGAATTTGTCAGCTTTGCAGAATCAAACGGTGTAAAGAAAAACATCGAAAATATTATTATTTCAGAGAAAATAATCCTTACGCAACTGAAGGCTTATATTGCACGAAACATTTTAGATAATGCCGGTTTTTATCCAATTATTCAGGAAATCGACAAGACACTGATCAGGGGTGTGAAATTACTGGCAGAAAAATAATTAAACCTTTTCTCTCCTGTTCTGTCTAATCTTAAAAAGAGAAATATTCAACATTTAATTACTTTAAGCCATGAATAAGATATATATAATTTTAACAGTTATTGTTCTTGTCTTTATGACCGGCATTACAACAAATTTCTATGCACAGCAAGGATATGGATATGGAAGGGATCAGATAAGACAAGAAGAAAGAGACAGGGAGATACTTGGAATACCTGGCCTGACCAGAGAACAGAAAGAACAAATTAAAAATCTGCATGCTGCTTACCTGAAAGATATTCAGCCACTTAAAAATGAATTGGAAATCAATATGGAAAACCTGGATACCTTATTAACAGAAGATCAACCGGATTTGAATGAGATCAATAAGCTGATCGATGAAAACGGAAGTATTATGACCGAGCTCCGTAAAAAACAGGTTGCTCAGAATCTGGAAATCCGTAACCTGCTGACTGATAAACAGAAAGTCTTTTTTGACAACACGACTCTCAGGGACGATTTCAGGCTTTACAGGGATGATATCAGACCTTACAGGTACAACAATAGACCTTACAGGTACAACAATAGACCTTACAACAGGTACAACAATAGACCTTACAACAGGTACAACAATAGACCTTACAACAGGTACAACAATAGACCTTACAGGTACAACAACAGACCTTACAGGGATGACAACAGACCTTACAGGTATCTCAACAGGCCTTACAGAGATGGCAGAATAGCTCATCGTTATCATCCATACAGACATTTACGGTAAATGAAACACGAGGCTGTCTAAAAAGTCTTTAAAGGCTTCTCGCAGACCCTGTGAAATTTTAAAGAAGGGGTTAAGTCCTAATAGATCCCTTTCAGGAATTTTAAAATCCCATCCAGGGTTTTTTCTTTCTCCTCAATAAATCCCATATGTCCGGAATTTTCGAGAATCAGCACTTGGCCATGAGGGGCCAGATCAAAATGTTTTTCACATATTTCAAAAGGTATATAATTATCCTTTTTACCTGCAATAATCATTACCGGGACGTTACTTCCTTTCAGTATTCTTCTCCTGTCGGGCCTGGATTTCATTCCTTCCAGCGCACAGATGATCCCGTGATCAGACGTTGCTGCAGCAATTTTTCTGGCTTTCTCAACCTCTTCTGCAAATTGATTAAGATTATCATCTGCAAATGCTTTTGGTATATTAATATCAATGAACTGCATTTTTTTACCTAACCTGACCAGTTCGATTTCCCTATCCCTGTCTTTTTTCTTTTCTTCGCTGTCAGACAAGGCATGTGAATGTAAAAGACAATAACCAACGAGTAGTTCCGGATAGATCTCCGCAAAAGCCAATGTGGCATAACCTCCCATTGAATGTCCCACAATCACGCAACGGCCAATATTAAGATAATCAAGTACATGCTTTACTGCATCGGCCATAACCGCCATGGTGTCAATCTGGGTGTATTCTCCCGATTGGCCATGCCCCGGGAGATCGATGGATATTATCCTGTAATGCATGGCCAGTTCTTCAGCAAATAGTCCCCAAATATCAAGTGACTCAAGGTAGCCATGCAATAGTAATACAACATCGCCTTCACCTTCATCACGAAATCGAAGATTTGCCTCTCTGAATTGAATGATTCCAGTCATATTATTTCAAATTAAATCACATAATAGGTGAAGATAATAAAATATTCCAAGAGAACTCAAAAAATTGTGTTGTGAAACATAGTATAAATTTGTATGATCAAATTTTTTTGAATTTCTAAAGATAGTTATCTTTAACGGTGATATTCTCCTTTCACAAAAACAATAGTGAATTGAATTGGTATAATCGAATCCCTGTCAGTTTGCAGGCTGGTCTGTCTGCCGAAAGGCAGATAGCCCGATAAATGCTGGGACTGAAAATTTAAAGAAAAACAGAGGATTTTAATTTGACGAGTAATTTCTGCCAATTGCTAGGAGGCAGTTATTTGTACCAGGGGAGAATACTAATCGACCTTTGAATGGTATTCAGGGACTAAAACTGAAAATCCCGAATTTCTGCAATCCGCTTTCGGCGGACGCTTAAAAATTTGAGAATCCTCGAAAAACTGGTAATCCACCTCAGACGGATGCAGTTTTTCGGGACCAAAAAACCGAAAACCGAAAACTATTTGCCATGAGTAACATATTCAGTTCATCCATTGGAAAAAAATTAATTGTGGCACTTGCCGGGTTATTCCTTATCCTGTTCCTGCTAGTGCATCTCGGGATCAATCTTACACTTATTTTATGTGAATCATCAAAACCCTTTAATACAGCTGCTCATTTCATGGCCAGCAACTATGTCAGCAAGATCATCGAAATAATTCTATTTAGTGCATTCATTCTGCATATCATTTATACCTTGACCCTTCAGATTCAGAACTGGCTGGCAAGACCAAACCGGTACAGGATCCCCAATTATTCCCAGATTTCTTTCTTTTCAAAATTCATGATCTGGTTAGGAGGTATCATTTTGATATTTCTCATCCTCCATCTTACAGATTTTTTCTTTAAAACCAAGTTCGGACATATTGAAGAGATCA
>CAZGOR010000206.1:0-6993 GCA_964527875.1 uncultured Bacteroides sp.
GATCAAGAAGATTGTTGAGGAAAAAGATCCCGAATTATGGCTTTTTATACAATTCATCTATTACTGTTTCCTTCGTCCAAATGAAATAAGGCAGCTTGAACACAGATATATTCACCCTGTTGAAAAACAAATCTTCATACCCAGCAATATCAGTAAAAATGGCAAAGACTATACACTTTATTTCTGGAAACATTCCGGTGTGATTGCTGCTTACAAAGCCGGTGTGGACATTAAAACAATCCAGAGCCAATGCAGGCACCACAGCCTTGAGCAGACGGATATTTATTTAAAATCGTTGGGATTGGGAGTGAGTCAGGCGATGAATAAGATACCCGAACTGTAGTTTATCAGAAATGGGCAATAATCTGAAAATAGATCAGAATTAAATGCTAAAAGAATCTTCTCAGCTCACCAAAGAATTTCTGAGAATTTTTCCATCCAATTAGTTATGATATTATAATATTTTTTTTCAGATTTAAATATCTAGAAATTTGGAGTATTATAATAGTCTGAAACTTAGATTTTGACTATTATAATAGGTAAAAAAATTGCTTAAAATATCTTAAGCATTAGAAACAATAAATCACTTCATTATCGGGGAAGATTACACACTTGCAAAAGCAGTAACAAACTTATTTACTTTATTGACCGTATTAGGGTAAGTTGTTGCAAGTTAATTCTAAGTTCAACTTAAAGACATAGGATTTTGGGCAGTTAAGATTATTTTCTTCTTAAAACTGGATGACAATCATCTCCAGAATATTTTGACAATGGGTGCTGATCACTTCCATCTATACCCATAACAAAAATATCAAAGCCATAGGTCAAATCACGGTTTGATGTAAAATAGATTAATTTTCCATCTGAAGATAATTCTGGAAGCTCATTTAACCTATCGGTATTCGTAAGCCTTTGTTGATTGCTGCCATCACTATTCATGATATAAATTTCTGGAAGACCTTCATTAATTCTTGATACGTATACTATCTTTTCGCAATCTGGTGCCCAAATTGGATTATAGTTACCAAATGTAGGGAATCCGGAATCCCAACAGGGTAGATAAGTTTCTGTTAATTGCTTGGAATTAGAACCGTCAAAACATGCAGTAAATATTTGAGGACTACCAAAAATTTCAGTAGTACTATTAAAAACATAAGAAATATAAGCAATTCTTTTACCTCCAGGAGACCAAACCGGATAACAAGCATTAGTTAAGATTTTTTTCTTATTTGAACCGTCAATATCCATAGTGAAAATATCATTCGAAGTATCATTTTTTCTCAAAAATGCAATCTTATTATCCTTAGAGAATCTGGCTAAAATATTATTGCCGGTCTTAGTCAGGGTTATTTTATTGTTGGTAATTACATCAAATAGAATTATGTCTTTATCATCAGTTGATTCGTTTCTGCTTTTTGAATAAATGATTTTTGAATCATCCACTGACCAATCAGGAGAACCACAATATCTTTTCGCTCTATCAATCAGAGTTAAATTGGTACCATCAATTTTTATTGAATATAATTCATAGAAATTTTCGTCGGAGGAATGAACAAATAAAACGGTCTCTCCAGAGTGTGAAATTACGGGTTTTTCACATCTGACTGTTAAGTCGGTAATTTTCTTTTGGTTTGTTCCATCAATATTCATTAAAAATAAATTCCAGTCGGCACTGTTATCTATACGACGTGAGATGAATATAATATTTGAGTCTGTTTTAGGAAAGGAGATAAAATCTTCTTCCTCACAGCTGGTAAACGATGTTGCTATAATTATCAAAGAAAGAAGTTTTATTATTTTCATAAGAATTATATTTTTTATATAGATTCAATTTTAATAGAGATGGTTGCGTTTATACCACCAGCAAACATAGTTTGTCGGCAAAGGATGTTTGTGTTAACCGTATTATCGGTTATGACATATGTTTTTTCCTGGCTTAGTTAAAATTTGAAAATTTTCGATTATAAATCAAATAAATAGGATGCGGAAAATTTTAAATCATTGATTGCTTGGAAAAATCGCTAATAATGATTAGTATAGGCCGGAATATTTTGACCATCCATTTCAATAGTTAAATGTTTGTCAATTTATTTACAGAATTTAATTATTTCTGGTGAAAGGTAGTCAGAGCTTCCGATTTTTGCATTTATTGATTCTATTTGGTTATCTGTTGGTTGAATCATATTGGTATTAGTTAGAAATGTCAGTGTTATTTACATTTTTCAAATTCTCGAAACTGCTTCTTTAGATCCCTCCACATATCCTTAAATTTCCTCAGATCTTTAATTTGATGTCTAAGGTTTTCCTCCCACGCTTTTTCAAGTATCTTTTCCTTTGCTGTGATCTTCTCAACAAATTCATCAGGATTGTAACCCTTGTGTTTAGCTTTTGCCTGATATTCGAAGAATATATCCTGTAATTCAATCCCTTCATTATTCGTTAAATATTCGAAATCATATAAATCCCTTGGAATTGTCCTGCCCATTAAAGCAGCCATTTTTTCAATTACAATTTCTCTCAGACCATAGCATTGAATAGTGACATCCTCCTCATCAGCAAGGTCTGAATATTGATCTAACATAGGTAATCTCTCAATATCAAATTCAAGCTTCTCCCCTTTAGAAATATCTGTTTTTACGTGATCACTTCTGCCTCCCAATGGACCAACATATGTTATAAAGAATTTGATTCCTCCAGATTCATGAACCTCTTTTGAATCTTCCGGAATTGAAAGATCTATGTTTGCAACTTCTTTTATATCCTTAAATACAGTCTCGAAGGCACTATAGATAGCTTCATTGGTAATTTCTTTCTCATTCTCCGGATTGAGGGTAAAATCCATATCCTCCGAATAGCGATAGTCTTCAATATAGATCTTCTTGATACAGGTGGCTCCTTTGAATATTAAAGCATCTTTTAACCTGTCATTGCTATAAATCCCCCATAAAATCCAGGATATAATATAATCTTTCTCAATTTGTTGTTGCCTTACACCTTCTGCATTGGCTTTTCTTGCTATTTCATTTGGTGTAATCATGTGAAAATTGCATTTTTAATAGTTTCCTTATCTACATTGATTCTTAGACCAAATCTTGAGTCTTTACGACCCTGGTCCGGACCAGTGGTATCCAGTAATGGATATCCGGACCCAATTGTCTTCATCATCTCTTCATGATGTACCGTCCATTCTAATCCAAGCAATTCAGAAAGGAATAAGAAACGTTTCTTAGCTGCCTGAATTTCGTTGCGTGTAAAATAATCAAATAACATTTGGTAGTCTATTTTAGCGTTAGCTTCATAAATAGCCTTACCGACCTCAGTCAAACCTCCACAAAGGTTTGGTCTTGAAACAGCATCAACAATAGTTTTCTCAATTTCACTAACCATAACTTTCTCCTGTGGATTTATCCAGGTGTTTTTATAACCAAAGAACCTTTTCTTTGTATGGTATACAAATTGGAATTCAACTCCCCGAATAATCTTTATTGATGGTTTAATCTGCAGGTCTGTAACTACAATTTCTTTTAAACTTGGTTGGGTTATTAATCCATGAATCTGCATGGCCGAATAATAGCCAATATAATACTCTTTACCTTTCATTAAATATTTAGCAACAAGATGCCAGTCCGGAATATATGAATCTGCATCCATACTGGCAGGTACTATATGGTAGAGATTTCGGTTGAGCTTAATTAACATTCCATTTTTTACCATTCCTGACAAAACCTTTGACAGATATATCTTATCTGTATCAGGGTATTCCAATACTACATCTTGGTATGTAAAACAATCTTGATCGTTACCAGAAAATCTCTTGATAATGTCCCAACTAATTGTATTTTTTATCATTTAGATATCTATTATCTGTTTTTTGTATTTAATATAGCAATACAAAGATAATAATTATCTAACAATAGACAATTATTATCGCATAATTGTATAATTTTGGATATTAATACGATAATGAATGTCTTTGAATGTACATTAAAAAAATACCGTACCTGATAATGAACTCAGAGTTTATTCTTTGAAATTCGTTCCAGGATCGTATGGTAATTCCGGTCAATTTGAGTACCTTATTCCGGAGTGAACTGATCTTATAATTCTGGAAATGAGTGAGCACCTGAATCCGGAGCATAAACATCACCTTATCAACTTAATTTGATTTTAGGAGTTACCTTCAAACAAACTTCTCAATTTAAAATCGGACAAGGGTGCTCAATTGTACCGTAATTTTTAATTAATTAAATTACATTTGTTATATAACTTTTAAATTGAAGCTGGAATAGGATTTAGGGCAGGATTTTTTGGTATTAATCATATAACCCAAATCTATTTATATACATGATCTGAAATCGGTTGATAAAACTTTGATTGTTCCTGTGTTAATAGTAATACAAGTCCATCTTCCACCCAAAGCCAAAAACCGGAATCTGACCGGTTTTTGGCTTTGAAGTTACCTATATCACTTTCTTTGGTTTGATCATCACTGGTCCAACTCCCCAAAGGAAAGCCTTATCAATTTCGATTCCTTCCCGGGAAAGCATATCTATTATGTCTGGATTTTCTTTATAATTTCTCTTTGAGCCATTTTAATAAAATTTTGGTCTTTTTCAAATAAAGGTTTGTAACTTCTCTGGATGGAATCTGGAGCGAATTTACAGGGTATCTGCTTTCTGATTGGTATTTCATCAATATCCCCAGAAATGATTCATCATCTTCAAGAAATTCAATTTCTGCCAATTCTGCCAGACGAAGAAGGTTATGGGATTTGGGTGATATTTCGTCTGTTATTTTAACAACATGAGCTTTCAGTGCCTTTTCTATTACCAGGTAGCAGAAGAACAGCCCATGAAGTATCCTGTTTTTTGAAATAAGTATTTTAGCTGTTTCAATATCCTCTTCCGCATTATTAATCCAATATTCAATATGTTTTTGTTTATCAATCACCTGGTCTTTTTCTCAAATTTAATGAAAACAATTATCTCTTTTAATAATTCAAAAAATACAGAATTTTGTTAATTAACCTAAGTTGCTGGTAACAAATCACAGGTTTCTTGTTAATATTCTATAAATTAGAATATTAATTGAATAATAATTAATTTACATTATTATTTATAAATAACATATTTAATTACAATGCATTGATATTTAACAACTTGCAACTTGAGTTAATTATTTAATATCTATTTTATCCTTATCCCATAAAGCGAATTGAGCGTGGTAATAAAAAGAGTATTCCCATCCTTACCTCCGAAAGTAACGGTAATGGGACGTTCCGTAAGGTTGATTCTGTTGATCTCATTAAGTTCTTTATCGTATATGAAGATCTGTCCATCGGCAACATAGAGGTTCCCATCCTTATCGACAGCGGTGCTGGTTTCACCTCTTGGAAGAATTTGCCTCAGGTTGGAAAGTTTTCCGTTGGCTCCCACATCCATTTTGACCGTTCTTTTTGCAATTTCATCCGAAGCATAAATAACCTGTCCGGGAACAGCTGCAGAAAGGTCTGCACAACGTCCGATATCATATGTTTCTGGTATATAGGTAACTCCATCGGGAGCAACAAATGCGGAATCAGGATAATATACCGCAGCTTCATCAAAGGTATAATGCCACCTGCTGGAGGGGTAAAATGCTCTGTAAAAGTTATTGATATCACTGGTGGCAACCCTGGGCATTGGTTTAAAGGTTTCATCCGGATTGTCCGGGTCAATGGAATAGGCCCATGCAGCCCATCCGCTGTTACCAAATGAACTGTAAGCACGATTATCGTCAGGGAGCCTTGGGATTGTTTCCTGTTCACCGCCAACCATATACCCGGGCTGAGGATCATACCTGAAAACAACAAGCAGGTTATCTTTTGTGTCGGTTGCCAGGACGAAGGGCTGTAAGGGATAATCTGCGACTATCGTGGCACTGTTGGTTTCCACCGACCATTTGTAAATTCTTTTCTTCCTTGTCTCGCAGAAATAAATGTTTCCCTTGCTGTCGCTTGTTATGCCCTGTGCAAAATCAAAACCGGATACCAGTCTCTCAACTTTTCCCACTTTGTTGCTGATGTTCATATTCCCCTGTTCTTTCCCTGTAATGTTCAGCCTGGCAAATTCCCAGGGATAACAAGGCAGTTCCTTATTGACATCCCAGAAGGGAAATTCCGTAACCCACAGTTTCTGTGTGTAATTGTGTAAGTTACGGATTTCAATGTTTTCACAGTTCCAAAGCCGGGCTCCGAAGCGTTTCGGAGTTGTTACCCTTATTACCCTGTACATCCAGAGGTTACCAAACATGATATTGCTGCAGTTGGACATTTCAATAAACTGACACTCCTTTCCTTCACGGCCTTCCTCCTCAAGCTGGAAGGCGTACATCTTCCAGTTCGACACGTTTTCAAATCGTGCCTCGTTGCGTACATGGTGCTCGAGTGACATAGCATATATCCGGCCGGGAGTGGACGTGTTGCTTACATAAAGTCCGTTTGTGGCATATGTATTAGCCGTCCAGATATCTTTGAGTGTTCCTCCCCCATTATTAGTTACCCACAGGCTCCAGTACTGATTGTCCCATGCCAGGTCCAGACCCCGTTCATAGACAGGGTTAGAAGGTGAACTGATCTCACTGTCCCTCCGGGAGAAGGAAAAACTACTACTGTCGCGGGGTTCTGATGTGGGTCTGCGCATGGTACCGTGACCGCCAACAAATTTGATATCATTGAGCAGCGAATTTTCTCCGGCCATCCATTTACAGGCAACTGCACGGTAATTATAACCAACCGTGCACAATCCTATACCATTGATCATGTCGTCTCCTCCCTCTGAGGATTCAATCAGGGGTTTGGGTCCCCCGAAACCGCTAAAGACAGGCTCGCTCTCGGTCAGGATGAACTGTGTTGCCCAGGGATGCAGCCCGATAAGCTTTGTTCCCGGAGCCATCTTAAGGGTTTCGGTAAAACGATACCATCCCTGGGGAACATATATAGCCGGATGTTCAGCG
>CAZGOR010000207.1:0-6982 GCA_964527875.1 uncultured Bacteroides sp.
AAATCCAGATTACTAGAGCAGCACTTACTCCAATGATTAAAGTGCCCAGGCTTTGAAGTTTATAGCCGGTTTTAACATCCATCCGTGACATTTGCGTTACCACCCAGAAAAAGCTGTCATTCGCATGTGATATAGCCATTGCTCCGGCTCCAATGGATAATACAATTAATGCTTTGGCAATTTCAGAAGTAAAACCTAAGGATGGTAACAGCGGTGATAAAATAGAAGCAGTGGTAATGATAGCTACCGTTGATGATCCTTGCGCAGTCTTGATAGTAAAGGCAATCATGAATGGTAACCAGATCCCGGCTGTTGTATTTGACAATGTATTTCCAAGGGTATCTGCCAGTGTAGAATTTTGTAAAACCTTGCCAAATGCACCACCTGCTCCTGTTATGATTATAATGATAGCAGCATTTCGCAATCCTTTTCCGACCCATCCGGAATCGGATAACATGCTTTTTTGTAATTTCTTTGGCAGGCCAAAAGCCAACAGCACACCAATAAGTAATGCAATAACCGGTTCACCTATAAAACCAATGATCGTCTGTACAACTCCTTCACCCATTGGTCTTGATGGAAGCATTGCAACAGACCGCAACACAATCAATATAATAGGGATAAGGATAGGGCCTATCGAATTAATCGCAGAGGGTGCTTCCTTAATTTTTAATTCAATTTCTTTTTCTGAGATCTCCGGATTTGGGTCGATCGGAATTTTTGCAGCTAATTTTATAGCGAACAGCCAGCCGTTGAACAGCGCTATCAAGCTGACAGGAATACCCAGTAAAATCACCAATCCAAGATCTGCTTTCAGTATACCTGCAGCAGCAATTGGTCCGGGGGTGGGAGGAACCAGGCAATGAGTTGCAATAAGCCCCATACTAAGGGCGATAGCGGATCCTGCCAGTGAAATATTCGCACGCTTGGAAAGGGCTCTGTTTAACGGGGAAAGAATGACAAAACCGGAATCGGCAAACACCGGGATGGAGACAAAATAACCTATAATCGACATTGCCAGAGGTACCCGTTGTTCACCAATCATTTTTAGTATCCTGTCGGCAAGAGTATAAGCGCCGCCTGAAAACTCAAGAAAGGTTCCTATAATAGTCCCGAAAATGATCACAATGCCTATATAACCTATCGTGCCACCGAATCCATCGTTTATTGACTGAACAATCTGCGGTAAAGGCATGCCTGTAAACAAGCCGAAACCTAACGCAGCAACCAACAGGGCAAGGAATGGATGCAATTTAAACTTTGTAGACGAACCTATTATGAAGAGAATACATAATACAAGAACAATAATCAGAAGCATCGGGTAATTCTCTATGTTAACAAAGTATCTAAATTAACTAATTAACCTCTGTTGCAAGTTACAAGTTACAAGTTGCAGGTTGCAAGTTGCAAGTTACAAGTTACAAGTTACAGGTTGCAAGTTACAAGTTACAAGTTGCAAGTTTAGTTAATTAATTTTCTTATTGAAGTGATAATATTTTCTTCTGTTAATCCATATTCTTCAAGCAGTTCATCATAACTATGAGCTGATTGGCCGAACCGATCCATGATACCAATCGTCTCGATTGGTACTCCATTACCGCGCAGTATATATGTAATTACATCTGCCAGGCCGCCAATTAAAGAATGTTCTTCTGCAGTTACAATACCTTTCACATCGGATGCAAATTCTCTGATCTCATTTTCATTGGTCGGCTTTAACGTACTGACGTTCACAACTCTTACTGAAATTCCTTCCTTTGCCAGCTTTTCTGCCGCATTAACAGCTTTTGAAACCATGATGCCATTCGAAAAAACAACAGCATCTTTTCCGTTTATGATCAAATACGATTTCCCTATCTCACATTCCTGCTCTTCGGGGAATAGGTCCGGGAGGTTATGGCGGTTTAAGCGCATATATACCGGCCCGTGATATTCGGCGATTTTTCTGGTCATTTTTCTTGTCTCAATGCCATCAACCGGTGCCAACACTGTCATTTTCGGAATGGCTCTCATAATGGCAATATCTTCCACGGACTGGTGGGTGGACCCATCTCCAAAATCAGACAGACCTGCACTTGAACCGATTATTTTAACATTTAATTCTGGAATACCAATCCCCTGTCGTATTTGATCGAATGCGCGTCCTGAGGCAAACACGGCGAAGGAATTTGTAAAAGCGATTTTGCCTGTTAAAGAAAGGCCTCCTGCAAAAGAGGTCATATTTGCCTCACCAATTCCCATTTCAAAAAATCTTTCCGGGAATTCCTGCTCAAATAAACAGGTCATGGTTGATTTGCTCAAGTCAGCTTCCAAAACGACTATGTTTTTATTTTCTCTTCCCAGCTCGAGCAATGTCTCACCATAAACCTGCCTCGGATTTTGCATATTCATAGAAATCCTCCTTGATTATTGTAATTCTTCACATGCCAGTTTAAATTGTTCCTGAGTAAGTTCACCATTGTGAAATGCAGCGATATGTTCTGTAAAAGTCACGCCTTTACCTTTCACAGTATGTGCGATAATCATTTTCGGCTGCTCCTCGATGGTGTCGGCCTTATCAAGAGCATCAATAATTTCTTTCATGTTATGACCATTCACCCCGGTAACATACCAGCCGAATGCCTCCCATTTTTCAGTAATTGGATTCGTGTCATATCTTTCGGTGATAGATCCGGTAGCTTGTAAACCGTTTTTATCCAGAACGGCAACCAAATTATCAAGCTTGTAAAAAGAAGCTGTCATTGCTGCTTCCCATATCTGGCCTTCAGCCATTTCCCCATCACCTACAATGCAATAGACTTTGCTTTTTTTACGATCCAGTCTCAGGCCTGCAGCAATACCACAAGCCATGGACAAACCTTGTCCTAAAGAGCCTGTATTAGCCTCTATGCCCGGAGTGGTTTGCATGTCGGGATGGCCCTGCAACATGGCGCCCAAGCACTTAACTCTTCCTATTTCCTCTTTGGGGAAATAGCCAAGTTCAGCAAGCGCCGCATATTGAACAAGAGCAGCATGGCCCTTGCTGAGCAGAAATCTGTCACGGTCTTCCCATCCCGGATTTCGGGGATCATGTTTCATCTTGTAAAAATAGAGCGCCGTCACAATCTCAGCTAAAGAACAAGATCCACCCAAATGTCCTTTTTGACCGACACCGATCATTTTAATGATATTAAGCCTGAGTACGCGTGCTGTTTTTTCAAGTTCATCAATTGTCATATTCATTGATTTTGAAAATTTCTTTGTATCGATTTATCTTTTTAACAACATTCAATACGAATCCTTCAGTGTCCTCCTTAATTTTTTAAGATATTGAATGTAAAATTGTAATTTTTTTTACTTTATTTAAAATACAGTTTATCGAAAGCAAAGCTTTTCCCGCTTTCACAAGGGAGACAAGTATCTTTTCCTTACCGGATATACAGGTTCAAAGATATGTGGAGCAAGTTAAAACATTATACTCTTTCGGTATAATTATCGTGCGTTTTTTTATAGGATTTGACATCCCGAGCATATCTATACTGTAGTATTTCATTTCTAACATACTCCTGAATTCGTTCATTATGTCCGACGAAATATATGATACCTTTGGTAAAATCTGTATTATCCCTGATAATTGCTACGTGGATATCCTGATATGGGATCAGGAGTTCTGCAGCGTTCACTGAAAGTTCTTATATCAGGCAGATTTCAGCTTTTCTGATATCCAGAATTTTATAATTGATTGCCGGGTAACACCAAGCTTTGCAGCATGCTGATCCAACATGTTGATCATCCATTCGGGAAAATCGACACTGACATGCCTGGTTTCCATACCGTGCCGTCTGACAGTTTTTCTCATTGTTAACTTCCACAAAATAGTTGAAATCTTTTGCCAATTCCCTTACAACATATATCTTTCCTAAATATTATCTCCATTCTTCCCCGGCTTCCAGATCACTCATTTGATATTTTACAGAAGTCACGGCCACCGATTCTTCATATAGTTCATTGAAATCGGGCAACACCAGGTTACTTCCTTTGCGAAGGAAGACGGGTGTTTGATGAAGCGGGGCATCAACCTCAAGATATTGTCCGCCCTGATATTCCTGGTTATCCCAAAGGTTGACCCATGTTTCGCCTGCCGGCAGGTAAACCTGGTGTTTGGTTTTCTCATTCTCCCATACAATGGATACCAGTAAATCATCACCAAATTTATAGGTTGTCCAATCGTTCCAGCTTTCTTCCTGTTCATGGTATTCTAAAAACAGTGGTCTGGCAATGGGCATTCCTGTTTCGCTGGCAATTTTTGCCAGATTGTGCACGTAATCGATCAGGTTCATTCTCAGGTTGGTGTAAAAATGCCAGACAGCCAGTAATTCATGATCATAGGATGGTTCGCTGTCCATTCCCCAGAAGCCGCGGTTATTGGTTGGACCGACTTCCATAACAGGAGAGAAGCATGAAAATCCTAACCAGCGCATGGTTACTTCGCGTTGGAGGCGCTTGGGATAACCTCCTGTATCAGAACCCCATATGGGGTAACCTATCACTGCGCAACGTTGCATACCGATCAGTACAGAACGCAATCCCCCGGAAGAGTTATCTGTATCACCGGCCCACATTCCACCGTATCTTGCACTGCCGGTATATTGAGCACGGGGGAATAAAATAAAGTCCTCACCCAACACCGGTTTAATCGCATCGTAAGTTGCTTTTACATATTGGTGGGGATAATCGTTGTAGTTTTCACGGTATGTAGTTCCATCATAAGTAAGTAAGTGAAGGGAATCGACCAATCTTTCGCCGTCGCCCCGATCCAGTTTAAAGCCTTTTATTCCCATCCTGGCAAGCTTGGCAGGACCATTTTCGCTCCACCATTCGCGGGCTTCGGGATCAGTAAAGTCCATCACCACCATGTTTTCCATCTGTCTCTGTGGCCTAATGAATTGAGCAGGACGTGGTTCGCCGGCAGCTCCAGTCATCCCGCCCCTGGGGCCCGGGGGCCTTTCAAACTGAGTGTTATCCCGTTCACCGGCAACATCAGCCATCCCACCCCTGGGTTCCGGGGGTCTATCGAAAGGAACATTACCACGTTCACCTGCACCCGCCATCATATTAAACATGGATCTCCAACTTCTACTGATCAGACCGTATCCTCTTTCTTCGGCAACTCCAGCCATATCGCCATATACCCATGGACAAATCCATAACATCAATTCCATGTTTTTCTCATTCAGCCAGGAAATCATTTCTTCGAAATTCGGTAAACGTTCATAATCGATCTCGTAATCGTTGAAACCGAATGGTCCCAGTCCCCAGGGACGATCGATCCAGTAAGCCGTACAGGGAATACCATAAGCCTGCATCATTAAAACATCTTCAACTATCTCGGAGTTATACGGGGCATTAACTTCTGAGCCATCAAAATATGTTTCGTTGTCACGATGCTCGTCGCGCCAACGCCATGGTCCAAATGCCCACCTTGGAGGACAAAATGGCGGTCCGGCCTCCAAAGTATGTTTTTGTACAATCTGTTTCGGAGAAGAACCGAGATACAGCTTAAAAACCAGTTCGGGGCCTTCAAAAGCGATCTGGACGATATTTGGATATACCTTACAGAAATCGAATACACCTGGCCAGGTTCCTTGAACAAAGAAACCATAATTATTCGATGACAGGTAAAACGGGGCATAAGCAGAAACAGTCGGTTTCACTTTCATTTCCACCCTCTCGTTTCGCAAATTCATAGCAGTTTCGATACCTATCCTCCATGAATTGCGTTGGTTGCCATCCACTACTCTTTCAAACACCCCTGTAAAATACTCGTCGTCAGTTGCCCCGGTATTGATATACCATTTTTCAGGCTTTTTAAGACCATCTTCCGCAACCAGGCTCAACTGAAAATTGATTTCATCATTACCTGAAGTGATTTGTAATTCAACTTTGTCTTCAACATTAATGTCCCAGATGAATCTTTTAATTCCATCTTTACGTTCTGTTTGGTTCGGTTCACCTGTAAGCCATAAGATTTCGCCGTCTAACTCGAACCCAATGCTGCCAGTATCATTTGATACAGGCTGAATAGCTAAATTCTGACCATAGGGATTTTTAATTTCCAATACAGGAAAATCATTGATTTCACTTACCTTAACATTTACCATACCTGGTTTTTGGCAGGAGATTGATCCTATCATTAATGATAATGATATTATCATACTGAAAAGCGGCATTTTTGTGCGTTTCATAAGTTCCATTTTTTTAGATTATTAAAAAATTATTACAACATGTCGGGTAATTATGTTTCAAGGCATTTTCTTCAGGCCTTCCCATTTTACCTGCCAGCTGCCGTCTTTTGGAAAGCCGGGAGTGTCAGCATCTATGTTGTTATATCCGGCACACATCATGGCTACCGCGGTTAACAGTCCGCCATTTCCCGGGAGATATATACGCAACCGTTGATTTTGATAATTATGCCCGTTTGGCAAATAGGTGTTGGTTTCAATATCCATTAAAAGAGCATCTATTGCTCTACCGGGCATTCCCAGGCGGGCAGCTGCCATGGCCGTCATGGGGAAGTCCCATCCCCAGGTTTGGTTCCATTGCCAATGTTCCCATACATAATCGAAGGTACTTTTCATCGTAACAGAATCGACCAAAGGGCAAAGAGGTAACATTCCAAAAGCTCCCATAACCGCGGGATGATCGCTCATTAACCTGGGATTTGTATAGGAATCCGGAGCACTTTCGGCTGCCAGGAATAAA
The DNA here is from genome assembly GCA_964527875.1 of uncultured Bacteroides sp. Taxonomy (GTDB): domain Bacteria; phylum Bacteroidota; class Bacteroidia; order Bacteroidales; family SM23-62; genus LJUQ01. The sequence goes on from CAZGOR010000207.1 coordinate 6,742, forward strand.
CCGTCTTTTTGTACCAAAGGTGAAAGACCTTCTATTACCGTATCCCATTCCGGTTTACGCTCTAAACCTAAGCGTTCGCGCCATTCCTGTGCAGTTGTTAATCCCCAATACCAGTAAGCCAATTCGAAAGGAGGATTAATGGTACTTTCTGCAGGAAAGCGTTCCTGCGCTGGAATCAGAAGAGGTCCAAGAATATACCTGTCACTCAAAGTATCGTACCTGGCATAAGAAGCCATAAAAT
>CAZGOR010000208.1:0-6979 GCA_964527875.1 uncultured Bacteroides sp.
GATTTCCCGGCTCCCGTTTCACCAGTAATGATACTGAAACCCGGTTTGAATCCTATTTCAAGGTGCTTTATCAGGGCATAGTTTTGAACACTCAGGGAAACCAGCATGAAGATTTTATTAGAATGTTTGGCTGGATAAAATTATAAAAAATTGTATCAGAAATTCCGCATTGTGGATAAAAAGAAAAGGCTAAGGCTGAGGCTAAGGAAGAAAAGTTTTCAGTTTTCAGTTTCGGTTTTCAGTTTTCGGTTCCCGGTTACTGGGTGTGGGTATTGAGTGTTGTGTATGAAATTTTGCTGCTTCTTTGGGGTATCAATGAATCTGGCCTGCAATAATTATAAAGTGTTATACCATTCCTAACAATTACCATGGACAAAATAGCGGTATATTACCATTGCAACAATTTCTATCAGTGAAAAGACCAAAGTAAAAGCGTGAATCTATTGCTACAATTGCGACAACTGCGACCATTGTGACCATAGCAACCTTTTAACAGTGATAAAAAAACATGAATAGGTAAAGAAATTAATCAGAGGGCTTGTACTATCCGGCCGATATTATCTTCTGATATTTCGGCTGATTCGAAGGATCAATTTCCTGAAGAATCGTCACAACACGGTTTTTTTCTTCGACAAATGATTCGATGAAAATATTGACTAATTCATCAGCTTTGGCATCAAGAATAACTTTCAGTAACTGCATGAATGGATCGGGTTTTTCCCGGTATACTTTCTGAAGATTTTCAAGGCTTTCAGCAATCACTGCCCTGCCCTCCACAACCTTTTCATCCATCACATCAAGTCCGTGTCGATGATATCTGTAATTATATTCCCTGATAGGGGCATATTTATCATCAAGAATATCATTGATCAACCAGTATCTGTTTTTGTGACTCGTGCTTTCAAACGCTTTCCATCCAACCTCCCTGGCATTCTGTGCATTGTTTACAATGTTTTCAGCTTTCTGGAAAAATGGTGTCCCTCCCTCAAATGAAAAAGAATCATAATCGAGGCCGAGTATGATATATGCATAAAAGGCCAATATGGATGTCAGATTTGAAAGATGTTGTGTTTCATCGAATTGTAATGGTTCAAATTCAACATAACGAAAATGAATATCATTGTCCATATAGTTAAACATCACCGTATTGTAGTTGGTATTATAAACAGGTCGTCTTGACTGTATCTGAAGTGTACCCTTAAATTCGTCGGCCGAAAGCTGATCAGTTATATTGAAGAGAAAATTGCATTCGATTCTTTCATCTATGCCATATACATGGTTTGTCCAAACCGTGGTATTCATGAATTCATAAATTGCCGTTTGTAGTGTCTGAAAAACCTGTTTATTCGTTCCCTGTATCTGCTGTGTAACTACCTGAACGTTACATTTCAATTCCTGACCAAAGATCTGAAACGGAATCAGTATCAGAAAGATGGTGATTATTTGTTTATGCAGTATTTTCATCTTTATTGTATCTTGTTATTAATTCAGTTATGCTGCTGTTGTTGTTCAGTTATCAATTCGGTTATTGGCCGAACAGCCGTATGTGTCTTTAGAATTGAGTCATTCCGAATCTGCCGGCAGGCAGATGAGGAACCTCCCAGGATTTTACAAAATCGCCTGTTATGAGTCCGTATCATTTCTTCTTCAATAGCTTAATTGATCTACCATGAACCAAATCCAGGATGACTGTTATCGATAACGAGTTCCCTGCCTGCCGGCAGGCAGGCCTCCTCTCCCCCGCCTTAGGCGGAGAATCGTCGGGATGACTTGTTTCTTTCTATGCCATTAAAAAGCAGAGAACCATATTCCCCGGTTAACAACCGGGTTTACTTTTTCATCCAGCGTCGGTGAAATTGCCGGTTAGCAACCTGCAAGACTTCACACAATACACCCCACACCCAAATCCCACTCTTCCTTAGCCTTAGCCTAAGCCTCAGCCTTCTTCTTTATCATCAAACCACTTCTCCAATTCATCCACAATATCTTCCGCTACCTCTCTTTTAGTTTTTAACTCAAATTCCTGAATATTATTATACTTATCAATAATCGTAATTTTATTAGTCTCTTCTCCGAATCCTGCACCCGGATCCCTGAGTGAATTCAGCACAATAAAATCAAGATTTTTCTTTTTGATTTTTTTGAGCGCATTCCTGTTTTCATCATCTGATTCAAGGGCAAAGCCCACCAATACCTGATTTATTTTTTTGATCTGCCCTAAACTGGCAGCTATATCTTTTGTCGGTTTCAGTTCTATTGACAATCCACTTTTTGTCCGTTTGATCTTATATTGGGAAGAGGTAACAGGTGTAAAATCAGCCACGGCAGCACTCATGATTGCAGCATCACATTCTTTAAAAGACCTGATACATTTTTTATACATCTGGTCAGCTGACACAACTTTGACAACGTTGATACAGGGATGATCCGTTTCAAGGTCAACGGGTCCGCTGACCAGTATTACTTCAGCTCCACGGGATGCACAGGATTCAGCCAGGGCATATCCCATTTTGCCTGATGAGTAATTTCCAATAAAGCGTACCGGATCAATTTTTTCGTGGGTGGGACCAGCAGAAATAAGTATTCTTTTTTCTTTCAGTCTCTCATTTTTTTTTTTACAGATCTGGTTTTCCGGTCAGCAAGGACTTCTTTAATTCTTTTAACGATTATTTCAGGTTCCTCCATTCTACCCTTTCCAGTTAAACCACTGGCAAGCTCACCCTCAACAGGTTCTATTATTATATTACCATGGGATTGGAGAAGTTCATTGTTCCGCTTTGTAGAAGGATGATCATACATATCAACATCCATAGCAGGTACAAGGACTACGGGGCAGCGGGCTGACAGATATGTTGCAACAAGAAGATTATCTGCTATACCATTAACCATCTTTCCCATTGTGCAGGCAGTTAAAGGAGCTACCAGCATGAGATCAGCCCATCTTCCGAGATCAATATGAGAATTCCAGTTGCCGTTTGTACCGTTAAAAAAATCAGTCATGACAGGATGGCCGGAAAGTACAGATAATGTAACAGGAGAAACGAAATCCCTTGCCATGGGTGTCATGACAACCTTTACATCCGCACCTTCTTTCTTGAGCAGCCGGATTATCATTGCAGATTTATAAGCCGCAATACTGGCTGTAACACCTAGAATAATTTTTTTGCTTTTCAGCATAAAGTATTGAAAAAATTATCAGACCTCTTTTTCAGGCTCAGGATCAGCTAACCTGTAATAGATTTCCTTATCCATAAATTCCTGAAGCGCTATAAGAGTTGGTTTTGGTAATTTTTCATAAAATTTTGAGATCTCAATCTGTTCCCTGTTTTCAAATACTTCCTCAAGATTATCGGTATAATAAGCAAATTCTTCCAGTTTCCTGTTCAATTCCTGCTTCAACTCAACACTGATCTGATTTGCCCTTTTAGCAATAATCATCACTGTCTGGTAAATGTTATCTGTTTCCTTATCCAACAGATCAACATTTTTCGTTACAGTGGTAACCGGTGCTTTTGATTTCTTGTAATCCATATATCTTATAATGATTGTTTAATAATCGTGCAATTAAGATGAAAATAGTGATGTATTAATCAGGATAGCTGTCCGGAGTTCCCGGAAATTCTTCATGCAACCTATCATTCAATGACATAATTTTAAAAGACAACAGGTTATTGGTTATTGGTCAATTGATTATCCGTTCCTGCAATATTCATAGCTTCTTCATACATTCGTTCCGCTTCCTTTCTATATTTACTTTCGGGAAACTCACTAATAAATGTGTAATATTCATCGATCGTGTCCTGAAACCTCTCTTTCCTTTTTTGAATAATGCTGTTATTAGCAAGAAGATAGGAGGATTTAAGGATCAGGAACATAAGTTCTTCCCTGTGTTTGGTATTCGGATAATCATTCAAGCTGTTCCTAAGTGCAATGATTGCAGCTTTATAATCACCCAGATCATAATATAGTTTTCCATTCAGATATGATTTCTCGACAAGTTTATCCCTCAATTCCTCAGTTAATAATTGTGCTTCTTCAACTCTTGGACTGTCAGGATACTTAATCATGAACAGTTGAAAGGTATTCATAGCTTTTATTGTATTTTCCTGGTCCAGGGAAGGCTTTGGTGATAGTTTATAATAGCAATATCCTGTCATATAGTCGGCTTCTTCAGCATAAACACTGTTGGGATAATCTTTAGCGAGTTGACTAAAATGATGTCCTGCTAATATATAATCCCTCTGCATGTAATAGCTCATTGCCTGATAATAAAAAACCGTATCTGCTTTAATTGTTCCCCTGTATACGGGAGCAATCTGATCCAGAAGTGTAGCTGCTTTTACATATTCCTCCTCCACATAGAATTCCATCGCTTTTTTATACTTCAATCTATAATCGTGACTTTTCAACAACTTTTCATAACCACTACATGATATTATCAACAATAGAAAACCGATGAAAAACAATTTAATATGTACCCTGTCAAAAAACATCGTGCAAAAATAAATGATTAAACCAAATAAATAAAGGAATTTATCAACATTTTACAATCCAACGTAAAACAATAAAAAATATTTCTGATTTTGGAGATTATCAAATTTGAGTAATTTTACAGATTTCAATCTAAAATCATATTACAGTGGACTTATTCAAAAAAATCGTTTCAAACAGAGGCCCGCTGGGTCAATACCAGGAAGTGGGCCATGGTTATTTTTTCTTCCCAAAACTTGAAGGAGAAATCAAATCAAAAATGATGTACAGGGGTAAGGAAGTACTTACCTGGAGTCTTAATAATTATCTGGGCCTGGCCAATCATCCGGAAGTAAGGAAAGCGGATGCAGAGGCAGCAGCAGAATATGGTCTCGGATATCCGATGGGTGCCAGGATGATGTCCGGACAGACAGCTAAACATGAAGAACTCGAACAAAAACTGGCAAACTTTGTCGGAAAAGAATCCGGGTTCTTGCTTAATTACGGTTACCAGGGCATGTTATCTATTATTGATGCATTGCTTGACAGAAATGATGTCGTGGTATATGATTCCGATGCACATGCCTGCATACTTGATGGTTTGAGATTACATATGGGGAAAAGATTCGTTTATCCTCACAACAATATTGAAAACCTTGCCAAGCAGCTTGAAAGAGCTACAAAAATAACCGAAGAGACAGGCGGGGGAATTCTCGTAGTTACTGAAGGTGTTTTCGGTATGGTGGGAAACCTTGGGAACCTCGCCAGCATAGTAAAGTTGAAGGATAAATACAATTTCAGACTCCTGGTAGACGACGCTCATGGATTTGGGACGATGGGAAAAACAGGAGCCGGAACAGGAGAACATTATGGCATTCAGGATCAGGTTGATATATATTTTGCCACATTCGCCAAGTCAATGGCTGCAATCGGTGCCTTTGTTGCATCCGGGAAAGAAGTTATTGATTACCTTATTTATACAATGCGCTCACAAATCTATGCAAAGTCACTACCCATGCCGCTGGTAATTGGTGCCCTTAAGAGACTGGAACTACTGCAAACCAAGCCCGAATTGCGGGAAAAACTGTGGACAATTGTCAACGCACTCCAGTCAGGACTCAAAGCCAAAGGATTTAATCTCGGGAAGACCGAATCCCCTGTTACACCGGTAATCCTCTCCGGTGGAATTGAAGTAGCTACCCAACTTATCGTTGACCTGAGAGAAAACTACAGACTTTTCTGCTCAATAGTAATATACCCGGTAGTTCCAAAAGATGTTATTCTGATCAGGATTATTCCAACTGCTGTTCATTCACTGGAAGATGTGGAATATACCATCCGGGCATTTTCTGAAGTGAAGGAAAAACTTGATAAGCAGCTCTATCCGAAAAAAATGGCAACGTGGTAAAAGAAATGCCTTAAATGTCTTGAATGTACTCAAATGTCTCAAAACGTCATACTTAAACGCATCCTGGATATGTAAAGTGTTTTAAGGCATTTGAGGCATTATTTATTATAATTCTTTCTCGCCCAACCATTTTTCCGCATCGATCGCGGCTATGCACCCTGATCCTGCAGCGGTTACGGCCTGACGGTAATGGGGATCCTGTACATCACCGCATGCAAAAACACCTTCAATACTGGTTTTGGAAGTACCTGGTGTGGTTTTAATATACCCTTCTTCATCTGTTTCGAGATAATCTCTGAAAATATCAGAATTGGGGTGATGCCCGATGGCAAGAAAAAAACCCTTAACATCAATTTTTTTCTCCTCGCCTGTTTTTATATCAATCAGTATGACACCATTCACACTCTGATCGCCAACAATTTCTTTCGCAATATGACTCCACAGAATCTCAATATTTTCCTTATTCTTTACCCTTTCCTGCAATATCTTTGATGCCCTGAGTTCATCCCTGCGATGGACAATGTATACTTTTTTACATAATCCTGACAGATACAATGCCTCTTCACAAGCCGAATCTCCTCCACCTACCACAGCAACATCCTGTCCTTTATAGAAAAATCCGTCGCAGGTGGCACATGCAGAAACGCCAAATCCCATGAATTTCTGCTCTGATTCAAAACCAAGATATTTTGCTGTTGCACCGGTAGCAATAATAAGGGAAGCTGCCTCAATAATTATTTTATCATCGATAGTTATCCTGAATGGATGTTTCGACAGGTCCGATTCAGTGGCAACACCCCATCGTATGTCAGCACCAAAACGCATGGCCTGTTTCTTGAACTCCTCCATCATAACCGGACCGGTCACTCCTTCAGGATAACCAGGATAGTTTTCAACTTCTGTAGTTGTTGTAAGCTGTCCTCCCGGTTGTAAACCTTCATATAATACAGGTTCCAGGTTTGCTCTTGCAGCATATATTGCAGCTGTATAACCAGCCGGGCCGGATCCTATAATCAGACATCTGACCTTTTCGGTTTCTCTTTCCTGATCAAGCTTCTCAGTTTTACCCTGCATATTTTCTACTGGTTTGAAAAGTTCCAT